>NZ_JMMD01000019.1:0-74526 GCF_000686965.1 Butyrivibrio sp. AE2005 | reverse complement strand
TTGGTTATACTCTTGCTTTCCATCTCGATGATAGCTCTGACTATTTTTTCGAATGGAAGCTTACGATTCCTAGTGAAATCTACTTTGGGATTAACAACATAATCCAACATGTTTTGAGTAGTGGTAGTGATTTCAGATAATAAAAGCTTTTTAATGTGTTTTGGTTTCATATGTGACCTCCTTGCAATCAAGTTTTCCTTAATTACAAGGGCCGCTTTCGCTACCTTTAAAACATCAGTAGCGAAAGCGGCCACACATTTACGATAATCTGTCAATACCTTTTAAGAAAAAAAGACCCCTATGTCATTTCTGACATAGAGATCTTTTGGGCTGTCATCTTAACTTAATGACATTGGCCGTCATAGACGGCTGTCTTTTTTTGTACTAGACAATATGTAATGACCTCCATTTTGTCTATATATCAGATATACGAAAGTGCCTGATCAATATCTTCGATTATGTCATTAACATTTTCTATACCTACGCATATACGAATCAAATCCGGTGTTACTCCGGAAGCTACCAACTCTTCATCGTTGAGTTGTCTGTGAGTTGATGATGCCGGATGGAGAATTATTGAGTGTGCATCTGCTGCATGGGTACAGATCATTGATACATTCAAATGTTTCATAAATTCCTCTGCACCTTTTCTTCCACCCTTAACACCAAAGGAGATTACTCCGCAGGTGCCATCAGGCATGTACTTTTTAACAAGGTTACTGTACTTGTTATCTTCAAGTCCCGGATAATTTACCCAACTTATTTTGTCATGGTCCTTCATAAAGGATGCTACCTTCATAGCGTTGCTACAATGTCTCTCGATTCGTACCGCAAGCGATTCAAGTCCTAAATTTAAAATATATGCATTCATCGGGCTTTGTACGGCACCTAAATCTCTCATAATCTGAGCTGTCATTTTTGAAATATATGCACCTTCCCGGCCAAAGTGTTTTGTATAAATCACACCATGGTATGAAGGATCCGGAGTTGTAAGTGAAGGGTACTTGTCTGCATGCTCATCCCAATTGAAATTTCCTGAATCGATAACACATCCACCGATTGTGGAATCATGGCCATCCATATACTTGGATGTAGAATGCACTACTATATCTGCTCCCCATTCAAAAGGTCTGCAATTCAAAGGTGTTGGAAATGAATTATCTACAATAAGTGGAACCCCATGCTTATGGGCCGCCTTTGCAAATTTTTCAATATCCAAAACTACCAACGCCGGGTTAGATACTGATTCTCCAAAAACAGCCTTTGTATTTGGCTTAAAAGCCGCATCCAATTCTTCCTCTGAGCAATCCGGATCTAAGAATGTAAACTCAACTCCCATTCGTCCCATTGTCATATGGAATAAATTATAAGTTCCACCATAAATCATGCTGGATACAATAACATGATCACCACATCCACATATATTAAATATAGAAAAGAAGGTTGCTGTTTGACCGGAGCTTGTTAATATTGCAGCACTTCCGCCCTCAAGGGCGCATATCTTTGCCGCAACATTATCGCAAGTTGGATTCTGGATACGAGAATAGAAATATCCGGATTTTTCCATATCAAACAATTTCCCCATCTCTTCACTTGAATCATACTTGAAGGTAGATCCCTGTATAATCGGAACTATACGAGGCTCACCATTCTTTGGCTCATATCCGGCCTGGACACATAAAGTCTCTTTTCTAAGCTTCTTCATTTTCTTCTGCTCCTTTAATATCTTCCTCATTAACAAATCCTACGTTCATACCAAATAATCCCTGCAATGGTGGCGGCGTAAAGTCATCTTTTTTGGTGAGAAACACCACCTTGGTTATGGCTGTCTCTCTACCCCTTATCAGCTTGACCTTCTTATCATTACCTACTATTCTCTCCATTGCCGGATAATCTCTGTCTGAGCATGTGACCTCCATCCTATAGATACTGTCAATTCCATTGCTGTGCTCAATATGCTCAGGAATCTGTTCTACTGAATATGCGGTAACCAGAAACGGTAATTCAGCAGGACTTAAAGGACAAAAACCAAATCCAACGTTTTCATCCCTTACATTACGTCTTGAGGAAATCATGTTCTCAGAAAGATTAAATCCTTCATTTAACAGTTGCTCTCTTACTTTTCCCATGTTCTCAATGGCTGCTGTCTTTCTGTCACATGGCTCAAAAGCAAAATCAGTAAATCCCTCCGGCGCATCGCGCCAAAATCTAAACCGGTCTCCCATCTGTTTTCCGAACTTCTTGTCCATAAACACCGGAGATAAATTTGCAGGTCCCTTCATCATATAAACTTCAATAAATGCATGGTCATTAAAGAAAATAAAAGCGTTTGGAGAAATAAGCCCCTTGTGACCAAACTCAATGGTAAACCCTGCATCTTTCAATCTTTTAACAGCATTTCTTGTACTTTTTACCTTTAAATGTATATGGCTAAGCCTATAATCAATATTATTCATGACTCACACTTCCTATCCTAATTCTTGTTCAAGTAACATCGCTAACTCTTTTTCACTTAATGCATCTAAATCATCTACTTCATCACTTTCATTGAAACAGGTATTATATATATACTCAGTAAGTTTTTCTACAGTGTTATGATTAAATACATCTACAACCGGTAGCTCCACTCTTGGAACTGTATTCAACTTGGCAACTATATTTACATTCATCTGTGAATTCAGTCCCATTTTCATAAAGGGCATGTCTAAGTCAATTTCCGATGGTGCTATATTAAGCATGTCAGCTATTAAATCAATAATGATGTTCTTAATATCTTCACTTTTCCTAACATCAATCTCACTTAAATCTGTGACATCTAATTGGTTTTTAATAAGCACTCCGTTAAGAGCACCATTTAAAAATAAATCCTTAGTAGTCTTTCTTTGTATCTTTCCGCTATCGGTTCTGGGAATAGAATTCTCTTCAACTAAAATAATTTCCTGCGGTTGTAAACTATATTCCCTAAAAACATTCTTACGTATATCCTGTGCTATGTCTTTTAATGTCTCCTCAGATAGTTTTTTACCCTTTATCTCCTGAACTAATACAATGCTGTCCTCATCCCGGAAAGATGCTGAAAAAGCACATGCAGCATAATTTAATAAATTATTACTGTTTGCTGATAAAGCTTCCAAATCTGTCGGATAATAATTTACTCCGTGAATGACAATGCTATCCTTATATCTTCCGGTTATATAAAGTTCACCATCTTCGCCTACAAATCCGGCGTCACCGGAATGTAGAATTACTTCTCCATTATTACCTTGCACAAATATTTCAGCCGTTTCTTTAGAACGCTTCCAATAACCGGCAGCTACAGATGGTCCGCATATACAAACCTCGCCTATAGACATTGGCGGCAATTCTTCTTGCTCCGGGGAAAGAATCATAATGCTGTTATCATCAATCGGCCTTCCTACTCCTACCAGATAGGTTCCATTTTTATCAACTTCACGTACCTTAAACGAGTCAGCAAAATTGCCACTGTTAAGCACTACAATTCTATTTTTTGACAATGCATTTTTATCAACTTCAAGCCATCCGGCCGCCTTATCCTCTTCGTTCATAGTCAACATCAACGTAGCTTCTGCCAAACCATATCCAGCTCTAATCGCTTCTGCTCTCATTCCAAACTTTTCACAAATATTCATAAGTTCAACTTGAGTGTTAAAGCGTACCGGCTCAGAACCGCTTATGAGTTTTTTCAATGAGGAAAAAGAAATATTGTCCGGATTTCCTCTTTCAAAAATTTCTTTTAAAATTTTGCTGATCAACTCATAAGAAAAATTAGGTGCAACTGTGTGAGTGGCTCTGTAATCACTCATGGCATGTATCCATTTCTCCGGATTACTTTTAAATAGCTCCGGAGACATAAAAACATTTCTACTTCCACTGTATACAGCGGTAAAAAGTCCCATTATCAATCCCATGTCATGATGATATGGCAACCATCCCACCCATGTAGATTCACCATTTAAACACAACCTTCTTTCAATCTGTTTAAGATTGTCCAATAGATTACTGTGAGTTATCATTACACCTTTGGGATCACCTGTAGAACCGGATGTATATTGAAGAACAGCTAACCCTTCTTCAAATTCGTTGCAATATAATTGTGCTTCTTTTGTCATGGAATAATGGAATACCGGAATACCCCCAAAATGTTCAGATGAAATTTCTTTCATTTTAGAAGCCGCACTATCATTTGTAAGAATTCCGGATGCCCCACAACTTTCATATACATTAACGTAGCGCTTTAAATCGGTTGCCTCATGAAAAATATCTAAAGGCACTGCAACTGCCCCGGCCATCAAACAACCATATAGCCCATACAAGAGTTCCATATCCTGCCTGTACATAATCATGCATCTGTCACCGGCTTTAATGCCACCGGCTTTTAAAACTCCGGCAATCCTAGCGCTATTTTCGTATAAAGATTTGAAACTACACTGCTGCGCTTCTCCTTCTTCCGGTATATAGATATAGGCTGTTTTATCAGGTGTATGTTTTCCACGGAGGTAAAGTATTTGAATAAGGTTCTTTATTTCATAATCATATAAAATCATGGTTAGTTACCTTTCCTTGGTCATATCTCACCAAACTCCATATCTTCATCATCAGAATTTGAGGCCTTCTCATCAATTAGCGCCGCTATTGCCCCAAGTGTTGGCTCGCCATACATTTCCTTCAAGGAAAATTCCACATTAAATTCCTGACGTACTTTTGTAAGCAAATGAGTTGCAAGAAGACTATCTCCTCCTGCTCGGAAAAAGCTCTGCTCAACTCCAACCTCATCAACATGAAGAATATCCTGCCACATAGCTGCCAGCTTCTTTTCCGTTTCTGTTGATGGTGGTGTCAGATCTGAAAGGTCATCTGTATTAACCATATCAATAAGAGCCTGTCGATCCGGCTTTCCATTTTTAGTAAGAGGAATTCTGCTTGCAAAAACAATTTTCTCCGGAATCATATATTCAGGAAGTCTTTGTCCCAAATAATACTTAAGTGCGTTAGCTGTAAGGCTTTCATCTGAGTCTTTTCTCTTTTCAGCCTCCAAAATAACAAATGCAGAGTCCTCATAGCCATGCCAGTTAACATTACAAAAACCTTGTCTCAAAAAACATCCTGCTGCTTGTTTAGCCGGCATAACCGGATTGTTCTCCCAGGGGCGATTTTCTTTAGTAAAGTTAATAAATCCCTTTTCCATTTGAGCTGCAGAAAGAAATGATAACGGTGGCAACTGGTTAAGATCTACAATATAGCTCTTTCCATGATTCTTTAACAATTCTCTGATTATAAATACGGCCTGCTCATAATTCGGATGAGTATGCATATCATTTATATCCACCACTACTTCAAAAGCATTTCTTAAATCATCCGGGACAATGTCCTTAATAATATGATAACTATGAGCTTCACCTAGCCTTTGTTTTGCCTGAGAAGTAAAGAAAGCCGTTTGATCTATAAACGTATAATCGATATCGGAATCCTCGGTAAGATTTACCAGCATCTCTGCTACCAATCCTGTTCTAACGCCAAGAACTGCTACATGAAGATTTATTTTCTCTTCCTCATAGAGCTCATTTATTTTCTCTGCGATTTCATTTACTCCGGCAATAATTCCCTTTTCTCTTAGTGAAACCTTTTCCGGACACAACCACTCATCTTCCATCATGTCGGCAGCGGTTTTCTCCCCCTTCATAACATCTGATAAAAGGATAATGTTTTCCTTCATCTCTTCTAAAACAGATTCCGCCTTCTTGTCCGTTAAAGCTATTTTCCCATGTGCATTTGTGATATATCCATATTTTTCAAGCACAGTCAGCCAATAATCGAAAACACTTCTATTTTCAGAATCGAAACCTAATTGGCTAAAGAGCTTATCTGCTTCAATTGGTAGACTTTGTGATTTATTGAGACCAAGAATCTCCATTAATGCAGCCGTAGCTATAACAGCCTGTTTATTTAATAACTCTGATGCATCAAACGTTGCCCCAATCTGTTTTGGCTCCTCTTGCACCTGGTTAATTATCTCTGTTACTACTGAGGCCAACATTTGCTTTTCATTTTTCTGAATCATTACAGTTCCTGCCCCACTAACTCTCTCATGAGCTATAAGGCTCTTGGTTATCTCATCCAACTCAATACGATAACCACCAAACTTGACCTGATTATCAAGTCGTCCAAGGAATTCAATATTGCCATCCTCTAAATATCTTCCTTTGTCGCCGGTTCTATACCAGCGGCATCCCTGATCTTCAATAAATCTCTCTGCAGTAAGCTCCGGAGAATTGACATAGCCTTTGGCAAGACCTACACCACCTATCTGCAATTCTCCTTCCTCTAAAGCCCCTTCAATCACTCTGTTTTCAGAAACAATTCTGTACTTTTGATTTGTAAGAGCCTTTCCATAAGGTACAGATTTATAACTGCTGTCAATTTCCTGACCCACTTCATAGCAGTTAGACCAAATAGAAGCCTCAGTTGCTCCGCCAAGCGCAATGATTCTGGCTGTTTTATTTTTTTCACGAATTCTGGTAATCAATGATGGATAAATCCAATCTCCCGAAAGAAGAATTAATCGTAGCTTTCCTACCACTTCATTCTTGTAATCCGCAGACAGGAGCATATCAAATAACATTGGAACAGAATTCCAAACAGTAGGCTGTTCCTTCTTCATAAGCTCTTTCCACTGTTCAGCTTCCTTTTTCATATTCTTATCGCAGATAACAACCTTTCCACCAACAGAAAGAATGCCGAAAATGTCATAAACAGAAAGATCAAAATCTATCTCCGAAACTGCGAATACGCTGTCCTCCTCAGTTACATTAAATCTTTTGTTGATATCTTTAATCGTGTTGCTTGCGGCAAAATGCTGTATTTCAACCCCCTTGGGCTGTCCGGTTGTTCCGGAGGTAAAAATAATATATGCATCATTTTCCGGATCAACTTCAATAGCTTGTGCCTTATCTGCGTCTAATACGGTTTCAGGTGTAATAACCTTTAATCCCATTTCTTCAAAGAAAACTTTGCTATCACAATCTGTAATAACAGTGGAGATCTCTGCCTTTTCACAAATGAACTTCCTGCGCTCCATAGGTACAGTTGCACTTATTGGCAAATAGGCACATCCTGCAGAAAGAATTCCCATTACAGCGCTTATAAATTCTGCACCCTTATCAAGGGCTGCTGCAACAATCCCCTTTGTATTGCTTTCTATTAGTGCGCCGGAATACTGCATGGCCTTTTCAGCTATTTCTTTATATGTAAAACATTTCACACCACCATCCGCTTGACGCTGAGCCACAGCAATGCGCTCAGGATATTGTGATGCCATATCAAAAAATCCTTCATGAATTAAACTTGGAGAAATATTTACTCCATTTTTTTCAATTATCTTGTTAGACATTATTAATCCTCCAATAATTCTTCCACAGAATCCTTTCCTCCCTTTTTTTTAAAGTCAATCTTGAATCTGATGATATATGTGAGCCTTGAGTTCCAGCTCATACTCTTTTCCAAGATCAAAAGGGAAGAAATGTTCTCCTTCAAACTCCTTTTTTTTCATTCCTATGGTCGTAACATTTTCCCACTCGTCCATCATCTCAATAGTGGCATCATAATCCTTTGAGCCGGCATAAGCTTCAATAGGAATACCAACTATCTCTCCGTTATAGACGAATGATTCATTAAGCTTATAGTCGTTCTTTACTCTCGGTATAAGAAACTGCATTAGTTCTTCATTCTCAAGTATTTCCTTGGGTGTACCTCCCATTACCTCTAATTCTTTTACAAGCATGCTGTCATCCATATCTGTTGTATAGCGATCAACTATGCTAATACATGGAGAGTGTCTACCCGAAACTATCAACAGCTCCGGCTTCGTGTCACAGTGGGTCTGCATGGTGTGAGCTGTTTTAAAAGCAATGGCAGCTCCCATACTATGGCCATAAAAAACTATTTTTCTTCCATCAGAAAACTCATCTATTGCTTCGGCTAATTGATCTGTAAGCTTTTTCATATCACAGATAGGTTCTTCGTCTATTCGGCAACCCTTACCCGGAAGTTCAATTGGAATAAAGGCTATATTTCTATCATTGATATCCGTCCATTTTTTATAAACAGCAGCCGAACCACCGGCGTGGTGGAAACAAAAAACCATCACGCCATCCTGTTTGGTTTCTAACTTCTCCGAAAAAGGAAACCATACTTTATGTTTATACATTATTCGCACCTCACATTTTTTCCCAGGAATCTGCATCCGCCAGTTCTTCTATAAATAAAATGTATTTATTAAACATCTCACTTATAACCTCTGCTTTAAATAATTCCTTTACATAATCCCAAATCAGAACCAACTTCCCTTCTCTGACCAAAGCTTGGTGATCCAGAGATACCTGAGGGGTTTGGCTTATTGCAAACAGCTCCTTTGTTTCCTTGAATATCTCTGACGTGTCCTCTTCATCTAAACTTCCGAACAACTCACTGGTGAATACAACCGGCAGAACTGCTTTAAAGGGATCTCCGTCTGACATCGCTTTAAGAATTTCCAGACCGTTATAGGTTCGATGCTCAACTGCTTCAAGAATTCGTGTCTTTACCTGCTTCATTTCTTCCAGAAAGCTGCCTTCATTGTCTCTTTTGTATTCAACAACAGTTACATTTGTAAAATCACCTAACAGCTTCTTCACTTCCTGATTGAGAGGCAACCTGTTATACACAGTAAGATTTAGTGAAAACTTTTCAGAGCCTGAGGCCATACTAAGTGCACGCATATATGCTGTACAAACTACAGCTGATGCCGTTGAAGAATAATTTCTTAAGTGGATATTAAGTTTCTGTGTCTGCTCCCGGCTTAGTTCATAACGCAATCTATCAAAATGAGGCTGTTTTACCTGATTGAACTGAAGGTTGTATGGCAGCTTAGGGGCGGGTGAAAGCTTTGAAGCCCGTTGTTTCCAATAGTTTTCAGCAGAAATTACATAATCCTTATCCTTTTGCCATTCATCCTTTTTGCACACATACCGGCAAAAACTATAGTTTGGAACATCAATACTTTTGCCCTTGTACAATTCGTATATCTGTCGAATCATCATATTGGCACTCCAGCCGTCTAAGAGCATACAGTCAAAACTGAAATGAACCACCCTTGAACCGTCTTGAAGCCGGCTGACAAACACATCAAACATTGGCCACTTGCCAACCTCATAAATTTTGTCTTTCCAGTTATCTCTCAGGTTTTTGAAGTCACCATCTGATAACTTTCTATCAGCGACTCTATAGATAGGCACCTTTTCCAGAATCATCTGTCTTCCATCCTCAAGAACAATTGAACGAAGAATATCATGACTATCAATCAAAGTATTAACTGCATTTTCAAGTTTTACCGCATCCACTTTATCCCAAATAAATTCCGCATAATAATGAGCACTGGTTCCGCCCAGTTCGTAATCATTTGAACGTCCAAGAAGATATGCTTTTTGTATCGGAGTAAGCGGATAAGCATTTTTCTTAATATATTCCTCTTTGTGCTTATCCCTTTTTTCCTTCTCTTTAAGATAGTCTAAAATCATCTGCTTATCTTGCTTAAGTTCCTGACGAATTTCATCAGTCATTGCACCCTTTTCAGCTTTAAAGCGCAATGCTCCATTTTCGCTATACAAAGTGATTCCCTTTTCTTCATATTTTTCCAATGGAGAGATTTCATTTAATGAATCTTCTATTCTGATAACCTTCTGCATAACACTCTCAGCATGATTTAAATTGTCATTTTGTTGTACCTTACCATCAAAGAACTCCACCAACTCCGAAATAGCATTGTAGGAAAGCATTTTACTAACAGATGGTCTGATGCCATAGGCATTTTCAAGTTCATCAGCAAGTCGAATCATATCAACAGAAGATACTCCAAGGTGTCCGAAGCTTTCACCCGGATTCACATCAGCAATATCAAGAATTTCACATATTTTCTTTAAAACCGGAGAATCATTATCGGTATTCCTATGTTTTTTAACTTTCTTCAGTTCCAAATTCTCATATATGTCTGCAAGCTTTTTGCGATCAAATTTACCATTGGCTGTCAATGGAAAACTGCTGATGTTTACAACAGCTTCCGGAATGAAATAATGAGGTAAGTATGTCTTTAACTGCTCTATTATTTTTGAACTATCCGGTTTATTCTCTGTCTCTATAAACACAGCTAGGCGCTTTGTCTTATTCCCCACAGGAACTGCAGCGGCTCGGTCATTTATTCCGCATTTTTTTACTGCAGCTTCTATCTCTGCTGTCTCAACTCTGTATCCATTTATCTTCACCTGACCGTCTTTTCTTCCAAGGAATTCAATGCATCCACCCTTGTGATAGCAACCATAATCCCCTGTATCGTACAAGTGCTCTCCTGTCAGTTCATGATTTATAAATGCCGCCTTTGTAAGCTCGGGCTCGTTATAGTAACCCTTTGCCAGACCTGCTCCTGCAATATGAAGTTTTCCCGGAATATGATTGGGGCACCTTCTTCCAAACTCATCCAAAATATAAAATCTCTGATTTGCAAGAGGATAACCATAGGGCACAGAAGTCCAGCCAACAAGTGGCTCATTAACATCAAAATAGTTAGACCATATTGATGCCTCTGTCGCTCCTCCCATGCTGGTAAGCCTTCCATTTGGAAGTGCCTTGGAAAGCTTATTCGGAAGTTCCATTGGTATCCAGTCTCCTGAGAGAATTACCTTTCTGATATTACAGGTAAGTCCACGTTTAAGCAGATGATCGACAAAAATATCCATAATTGTCGGTACTGAATTCCATACAGTAACATCATTGGCTACCACAAGCTCATATTGCTGCTTAGGATCAATACGCTGCTCTTCAGTCGGCATAACAATAGTTCCTCCGACTGTTAACATACCAAATATGTCATATACCGATAGGTCAAAACTCAATGACGATACAGCTATGGCACTGTCACTTTCGCATATACGATATTTTCTGTTTACATCCTCTATGGTATTCATTGCTGCTTCATGTGTTATGAAAACACCCTTTGGTTGCCCGGTAGAACCCGATGTATAGATGATGTATGCTCCATCAGAAGCTTTAACTTCTCTATAAATATCTTTGTTACAATTTCCGGCTATTTCATCTGGAACCAGCTTCTTTAGATTATAATTTTCGTAATCCCGGTCTGTAATAATGCAAAACGGCTTTGCCTTTTCTATAACACGTTCTGTTCTTATCTTCGGCTGTCCATAAGTAAGAGGAACGTATATACAGCCTGCCTTTAGTACTCCAAGGACAGCAGCAATCTGTTCAAATGACTTAGGCAGTTCTATTAATACTCTATCTCCCGGCGTTGCCCCTGCTTCAATAACCGCATTTGCGATACTGTTTGCTCTTTCATTTAATTGAGCATAGGTATATGTACAGCCGTCATTTATAAGCGCCGCCTTATCCGGAATGCGCTGTACATTCTCAATAAATCCCTCATGGAGTAGCTTTCCCACATAATCATAATTTGTTCCATTAGCCTTATGTTGCTCCTCCTTCTGTTTTTTAGAGCGCAAATCAGTAAGTGTTGTGCTGAAAAATTCCTTACCATCTATAGCTTTATTAACCAGGTCGCAATACACCTCAAACATTGCATCCACAACCCCTTCGCAGAATGCCTCATCCAAGGAATCCCAGGAAAGAACAAGGGTACCATTTTCAAAAAACACCTGATGATCCAAGCATACCTGTGGTGTTGACGAAACAACGCTTCGCAAGCTATCCATAATGCCGGACTCTTCCTGAAGATTTTCATCCAATCCAACAGCACTGGTAAATATCACCGGATATAAACGAGACTCTCCGGTTTGTTTTCTAAGCATGTCGGTAAACTTTACGGCAGAGTACTCACAATGAGAAATGTTTTCCATCATGTTTTGCTGAAGCGCCAATGCGTTTTCAGCTATGGTAGTCTGCTTTCTGGTAATATCTACCAGAGCAAGCTTAGTAAAATCGCCTATCATATTCTCCGTATCCTTACCCACATCGTGACGTCTAAATACAGTCAGCATAACTGCATAATTTCCTCCGCCACCGTAAGCAGAAAGAACTTCAGAATACAAAGCAAATAATGCCGCTGAAGGAGTCAGGCCAAACCTGGCTGCATTTTTAGAAAAACTCTTCCATCTGTCTTTAGTAATATCCATTCGTCTACGAATGAATCTTCTATTGGAATTGTCCATAAATACACTTCGGTTGTATGGCAACTGAGGTGCATTTGGAAAATCCTGTGCTTTTTTAGTCCAAAAGGCCTCGTCCTCTATCTGTTTTTGCTGTATCTCTTTTGACCTGCGACAGAACAACTCGTAGTCTCTATAAGTAATTGTGAGATCCTCTAATTCTTCTCCCCGATATAGCTTGTTTAAATCTCGCTTGAAAATAAACAAACTCATTGCATCAGCTATCATAAAATCGATGAGAAAATGTATACGATATCTGCCTCCGGATAATCTGGATAATCTTATCTCGTATAGAGGGCCGCCAAGGGGCAGTATTTTGTGGAACATCTCTTCTCGGATCTCTTCAAGTTCACTTATATTCTCTTCAGAAATATCCACAACTACCACCGAAGATGTACATTCTTTTTCTATGTATTGAATCGCATCCTCTGTAATACGACATCTAAGCATATCGTGTCTTGCCTCAAGCTTTTTCAGTGCTTCGATAAATTTTGCCTCATCCAGATTGTCTACATCTGCTTCAAAATAAGCACAGCAAGCCGAACCTGAAAGCATTGCACGATTATTGTCTCTACCGGCCCAATATGCGTATTGAACTTCATTTAACGGGAACTCTTTATTTCTATCTTCTTCATTTATGGTAACTACAACCGGACCTTCCTCACCCTTTTTATTGTTGTTCTTACTGTTTTGAAGCACAGCCTCAATGACTCCCCCCGGTGTATGCGCATTGAAAAGCCGGCTCAAAGTCAGGTTGGTACCAAAGGTTTTATTAAGAGCTTTTAAAACTGATACTGCACTTATTGAGTCAATTCCAAGGCTTACAAGCTCTGCCTTTTCATCAAGCTCCTCCGGCTCTGTTCCAAGGAGTTCAGACAATATCGTCTTTACATTTTTTTCATTAACTTCAAGGTCATTTTCACTGTTATTTTCAACCTGCAGCTTCAAATCTAATGAAGTTCCATTGCATTCCCTTTCACCTCTTAATGTATGAATATATGGAATCCTGTTAGGTGCAAAGGCATAATTGGGAATATCTTTTAAAACAGGTGAGAAAGGCTTATATAATTTTTTGAAATCGACCTTTATTCCATACTGATATAGTTCACAAACAGTCTTTATTGCATGTGAATTATCTATGTTTTTATCAGCTATGCAAACACAGTCAGCTTCGCCACCCGTGATTGCTGCAATAAGTCCATTTAAAACCGGCAATGCACCAATTTCAACAAAGACAATCTCCTCAAGGTTTCCTACAGTATTTATACTGTCGCAATACTTAACCTCCGACAGAATCTGCTCCATCCAATAGGAAGCATCCGCAAATAAATCACTTTCATATCCGGCTGTAACTGTAGATATCATTTTTACAGTTGGCCTACTGTAGTCGATAGTTTTTGCCACTTCTCCAAATTCTTTTGCTGCTGCATCCATGAAAGGAGTGTGGAATGGTCTTTCTGTTTTTAAGAAGACTGTACGTATTCCTTTTTTCTTAAAAATTTCATCTGCCTTTTCTACTGCATCATTAGTACCTGCAACAACAGTTTGCATAGGTGAATTTGAGGTTGATATATAAAGTCCGGGGATTTCAGAAACCACATTTTGCACTTTAACTCTATCAGCAAATACTGCCAACATTTTTCCCTCAGGAGATAACTCCTGCATAAATCGTCCACGAGCTGCAACAAGCTTTACTGCATCTTCAACTGAAAATACCCCTGCTGTACATGCTGCTGCATACTCGCCTATACTATGTCCGATTACCACTTCCGGCTTTATTCCATAAACCTTAAGCATCTGAACAAGTGAGTATTCCACTGCAAATATTGCCGGCTGAGCATTCTCTGTCTGATTCAAATCGTAATCCTCAGAAAAAACAATATCTCTCAAGTCCCTATCAATATACTTTTTAAATAGGTCAGCACAATGATCAAAGCTACGGCGGAATGTCTCGTTGCCCTTGTAATACTGCTCACACATGCCTTTGTACTGAGAGCCTTGGCCTGTAAAAACATACACCGCTCTTCTTTTTTTATTCACACGATTACTTGAAATTCGCTTTGAGAGTTTTGAGATTAACTCATCCTTACTTTCTCCTATAATTAACCCTCTCTCCGGTAAGCTATCTCTTGTAATATTGTATGAGTAGGACAAATCTGTAAGATTACATTCATCATTTGTTTCCAAGTAAGCCTTAAGAGCTTCTGCCTGTCTTTCTAATCCCTTTTTATCAACGGAAGTAAGCACAAATGGATAAGTCTCCATAGATTTACCTTCCTGCTTATTATCCTCATACTCTTTTAGTACAATATGTGAGTTCGTACCGGAAAGACCGAAGGAACTGACACCGGCAATTCTGGGTTTGCCGTTCTCAGTTTTCCAGTCCATAAGTTTATCTGCTACTTTTACCGGAATAGCAGACCAATTGACATATTCTGATGGAGTATCATAGTTCAAGCTTTTTGGAAGCTTTTTATTCTCCAACATTAGAGAAACTTTTATTAAACCGGCTATGCCTGCTGCTCCTTCAAGATGTCCAATATTAGTTTTTACCGAACCGATATACACAGGCTTTTTTCTGGAATCAGACAGCCGGCTTGATATTGCCTGTATCTCAATTGGATCTCCAATGGCTGTTCCTGTTCCATGAGTTTCAATATAGCCTATATCATCTGAATCTATCCCGGCCTTGTCCCAAGCCCTACGCAACAATTCTTCCTGCGCAATACCATTTGGAGCGGTAAGGCTGGTACTTTCCCCGTCTTGATTTAATTCTGAGCCAATAATAATACTGTGAATATTATCATCATCTTGTTTGGCGTCAGACAGCATTTTTAAAATAATGGCAGCGGCACCTTCACCGCGAACTGTTCCATCTGCATCCTTGTCAAATGCCCTTACTTCGCCTTTTTTTGATAGTATTCCAAGTCCTGCAACCTTTTGAGTAATCTCCGGAGAAAACATAATGTTGACTCCACATACAAGTGCCATGTCACAATCGTTATCCTTTAAGTACTTCAAGGCAGTATCTATGGCTACAGATGAAGAAGAACAAGCGGTGTCTATTGAAATAGATGGACCACGCAAACCGAAAAAATAGGAAATCCTTCCGGAAATAAAAGAATGATCTATTCCGGTTATGTTCATGTTTTCTTCGTTTCTAAGCATGTTTTCATAACCAAAATCATTTTGTACAACACCTACAAACACGCCCACTCGTTTGTTTTTTAACATTTCCGGCGAATATCCGGCATTCTCAAAAGCTTCCCAACATACCTCCAGAAGAATTCGCTGCTGAGGATCAAGGTAAGCAGCCTCATCAGGAAGTATTTTAAACAGTCTGTTGTCAAACTCTTCAATATCTTCCAGAAAACCACCTTTATTCAGATATGGGTTATCATCAAACTTCTCCTTACCGTATTCATTCCAGCGATTATCCGGTATAGCACAAATCCCGCTTTTTCCATCTTTAAGAAGATTCCAAAAATCATTGGTGTTACGTACACCACCGGGAAATCGGCACGCCATTCCAATGATGGCTGCCGGTTCATTTCCCTTTGCTTCCTTGAGTTGAGCTTTTAACTGTCTGATCTCAAGAAGTGCTTTTTTCATCAACTCTTTATCGTTTGGCATAATATAAGGTCCTTCCTTAATGTAAACATGAATATTTTTTAGTAATCAGTTATTAATTTGGATACGCTTAAAGCAAAGTCCGGATTTTCAACGCAGCTATAATGATCACCATCAATATCCGTAATCTCTATATCGCCTATACAAAGATCAGTCCAATAATCAATATTCTTATCCTTGCTATAGAACATGCTTGAATTGTCCTTCGCATTCAAGAAACGTATGTCTCCAAAGTAGGAATCCATCTCGCCATTGCAGCACCTTATTGTTTGACAGTATGCTTTAAATACTCCTTCCAACATAGATGGCTCCAGTTGCTCTCCTGTCTTTTCCGAACCGCGCTTTGCATAAAGCTTAAAACGGTCTTCCATAGAAATTTCTCCAAGTCTATTCATGCCCTTGCCAAACTCTGCATAATCCGGCATTGATTGTAAGTTATCGCTCAAATTATCCGGAATCTTTCCAAATTCTTTTATAACATCAACAAACATTTTCTCTAAGTTAACTTCTCTGCAATCTTCGAACACACCCAAATCCTCCAGAGTTATTCCAAAGTTTGGAAGGAACATTAACTCTATCATCAAACGGTCTTCTATGATCCAAGGTACTGTCTGTGAATCAATAAGGATTACATCTACTATCTCCTTGCCTTGCTCTACGAGTCTGTTTGCACACTGAGTTGCAAGCCAACCACCAAAGCAATATCCAATAAGCTGAATCTGTTCAGCCCCGGTCTCCAAGATTATTTGGCTATAATCATCTGCCAGCTGCTGCACCGCAGTCTCTCGATCCATCTGATAGTATCTGTCCGCATCGCCAAGAGCTATAGTCAGTACGTCTCCCTTGTTCCGGTTTACCAGATTTTCCACAATATATTTCAGTGAATTCATTGTTCCAAAGGCCGCATGGAAGATTACATGAAGTGGACCTTCTCCCGCCTTGTACAACTGAGCTGCTCCTATGTGTTTTGATTTAAGAGTATCGCTTTGTGTCTGCTCCTGAATGTCTCCACGTTTTTCTGCCACAAACTCAGAAAGCTCCTGAATATTAGGATGATTTAACATAAATCTGAGCACCGTATCAAATGGGATGTCTTTTAAAATTT
Source organism: Butyrivibrio sp. AE2005 (assembly GCF_000686965.1). Classification (NCBI taxonomy): domain Bacteria; kingdom Bacillati; phylum Bacillota; class Clostridia; order Lachnospirales; family Lachnospiraceae; genus Butyrivibrio; species Butyrivibrio sp. AE2005. The sequence continues at coordinate 57,567 of NZ_JMMD01000019.1, read as the reverse complement.
TTTCTCGAATTGCACCTGTTGCCTGTGCAAGAATAAGAGAATCCGCGCCATGGTCATAGAAACTATCTCTAAGCCCTAATCCTTTCATTCCCAATCCGCCTAAGATTTCAACAAGTTCCTTCTGTAGATCATTCATTTCTGCAGACAATGCATCTGTATTATCATCACCGGCTACTGCAGAAACAGTAGCTCTTTTTTCTGCAATTGCCTTCAAAGCTTTACCATCAATCTTGCCATTAGCCGTAACCGGCATACTATCCAACATAATGTAGCTGGTCGGTATCATGTATGAAGCCAGATTATCCCTTATAAGTGAAGTGATATCTCCTCCACTTATGTTCTGCCTCTCTGTCTTAAACTGCTTTATATAAAGTTCAAGCCCAAACACGCCTAAACTGTCATTTTCTTTAGGCAGTACTAAAGAAGAAGTTTCAGAATCTGCCTCATCCAGCAATTCCTGCCATTGCTTGGAATCGATAAACGCTTTATCTTTACGCAAGTCATCCTGAGGCTCTGTCATTAAAAATCCCTGAGATGCCAATATCCAAGCTTCCTCTCGCACCGGCTCCGTGAAGAGGAAATATCCACCCGGACGTACCAATCTTCTAATCTGTTTTAAGCTGTAGCATATATCCTTTGCATTTTCCAAAACTCCAACTGCAATAACAATATCGAAATAGTTTTCTTCAAATCCCTGCTCTGCAATGTCTTTATCAATATTTAAAACAGAGAATCTCATATTTGGAACACCATTAAACTTACCCTGAGCCAATGGAATGAAGTGGCTGTTAATGTCCGTCACATAATATGTAAAATCTTTACCCTCAAGAGTCTTTGTGACACGAAGTGCAGTTGCACATGTACCGGCGCCAATCTCAAGAATTCTCAGTGGTCGTCCCAGATTAGAATAGTTATTCACAAAGCCGCAGATGCAGCTATTTAAATAAACTGATATCTTGTTGTTGATATACATATCTTCAACAACATCTGTTTTTCCATCCGGATAAAGAAGTTTTATAGGATCAATCTCTCCTGACAACAAGCCAGTTAACGAAAGGGCCGAATTAGAAATATATTCCAAGAATTCAGACGTACCCATCTCTGCCAACCAGTTCCTGCCAAGCTCCTGCCACTCCGCCTGCATTTTCTCTTTTGAGATTTCTATGCAGCATTTTTCAGTGAAGGAATATTTATTGCCATCAGGCTTTAAATATCCTTCCTTTTGAAGCAAATCTATCCAGTAAGAAACCAGCCATTTATGCTTATCCAGTATCCTGTCAGATTCTTTTAAACTTCCCTCAGTAAACCCATCACCCAGCACTTCATTAATAGCATTAGACATAGCAATATAAAGAAGCCGGTTCTCCTTATTCATCAAAGACTCTATGCCTGCTGTATCAACTCCCTCTATATCAGGGCGCGCATATTCCTCGATATCTTTGGAAAGCTCTTTCTGCTCATTGATATACTCTTCTTTCTGATTATCATCTGAGAAAGCCGGCTCATAAAAGCAAATCATGGCATGTTCACCTTCGTTGCTTGTATATACTACCGAGCAGTTTTCAACAGTTCCTGAACGCTTTACTGCGCTCTCGATTTCTCCAAGTTCAATTCTGTGTCCATTGAACTTAATTTGGGAGTCTGAACGTCCAAGGAATTCTATTTCACCATTCTTGTGATATTTTCCTATGTCACCGGTCTTATACATCATCCTTCCGGTCTCAGGATCTTTTATAAACTGAAGGTCAGTCTTTTCTTTATCGTTGTAATATCCGTCAGCAAGCCCATCACCTAAAATGTAAATATCACCCTTTACACCTACAGGCCTATCCTTAAGTCTACTGTCAAGAATTCTAAACTGCTGATTAGCCAGTGGAAGGCCGTATGGTATGCTTGCAAATCCTTCTGATGGTCCTTCGTAGTCGTGATAAATAGACCAGATAGCTGCCTCAGTTGCACCGCCAAGGCTTACAACTCTGGCATCCTTTGAATAGCCATGCAGCTTATCCGGAAGGAAGAGCGGTATCCAGTCGCCTGATAGCATCACTAATCTTAGAGAAGAAATATCCGGAACATTGTTCTCATAATCCAGATATACCATCACCATGTTTAAAAGTGATGGCACACTATTCCAAACTGTAACCCCCTCTCGTTCAATAATCTTAGCAAGATACTCAGGTTCTTTTTTCCTACTATCCTCCGGATATACCACTGTGCCGCCAACTGAAAGCAATCCGAATATGTCAAACACAGACAAATCAAAACTCAATTGCGATACGCCTATAGTGCTATCATTTTCATTAATATCGTATTTACGAATTATGTCCTCGATGGTATTTACCGCTGCGCCGTGAGATATCGCAACCCCCTTAGGCTCACCTGTGGAACCGGATGTAAAAATAATATAAGCCAAACTACTTGCATCAATTGAATTTGTTTTAGGAAGCTCTACACTATTTCCCTCTGCATCCACAAATATTTTTTTAATTCCATCAGGATATTCTGTCTCATCATCAGTTAAAGTGATAACCGTACTAATGCCCGCACGTTCTATAATTCGGCCAATTCGATTAGCGCCCTGTTCCGTTGATATAGGCACATAAACAGCCCCTGCAGCAAGTATTGCTATAGCAGCTGCAGGCTGGTAAACAGATTTCTTGGCAGCTATTCCCACAGTGTCTCCTGCCTTTACACCGTTTTCCATTAAGCCACCAAAAATTTTTCCTGCTATTTCAATAAGCTCAGAATAGGTATATTTATTTTCTCCGGCCACAACTGCAATTTTATCTGGGTATTTCTCGGCCGCTTCCAGAACTTTGTCATGGAGAAGATGCTTAGGTAGTTTCAAAGCTGTATCGTTAGCATTTAAAAATATAGATTTCTGATACTTTGGATATGTCTGCTTTGCTGCAATCTCCGGTTCTACACCATTTGCCATGGCCTGAAGAAATTCACTGAATAATGTAAACATGTCATCAATAACACCATCCTTGAACACACCTCTTCGCACATCCCAGTTGACCTGCATGCCGAAATTTCCATCCATAACCTGACAATCAATAAATACCTGTGGAGTTTGACTGATACCAATTCCTGAAACCATTCCCTTTACAGTTGCATCGTCCATAGAGGACAATAGTCCCACAGCACTTGTAAACACATAAGGCATTGTCGCAGCTGCGCTTCCTTTTCTGTTTGCAAGCTCACGCATAAATGCAACTCCGGAATACAAATTGTGATCCATATCCTCGAACAGCTGCATGTTGGCACGCTTTACATTTTCAATAAATGTTTCATTATTATCTAAATCAATATCCAAAAGTGTAAGTGACGTGAAATCTCCAATAACCTTACCAATATCCTCATGAAGAGGTTGTCTGTTTAGCATAGTAAGATTAATTGCAAATCTCTTGTTTTCGCTGAAGCAGCTTAATGTATGGGCATAAGCCATTAATACAAGAGCTGTGGGAGTGACATTGAATTTATAAGCAAAATTTTTAACATTTTCCCAAAGTTCCGGTGTAAGCTGCAAAAACTTTCTATCGAATCGTGCTTCTTTGTTTGCAGAATATGGCTCTGTATCTATCTGCGGACAGGTTGGGAAATCTTCTAATTTATTTAACCAATAGTGCTTATCCCTTTCACAGGCTGCACTTTCTTTCATTTCTCTTTCAGCTAAAACATAGTCTCTGAAGCTCACCTTAACTTCAGGTATTTCATCCACTTTACCGAAATATAATTCTTCAAATTGATGGAGTAGCATCCAAATACTGGTCCAGTCAGCAATAATGAATTCAATTGAAAAATGCATTATCGCACTGTCATCATAGTTTGATACTCCCACTGCAAAATATGGCCAGCTGCCCACTTCAAACTGCTGATGTCCCATTTCTTCCATCACCTGTTCGGCAGGGGTGTTCTTATAATCCTTAACAGCAAAATGCGGAGCCTTTTCAAGTATCTGCTGATACCCCTCTTCATGCATCACAGCTCTAAGCATCTCATGACGGTCTATGAGATAGTTCCATACTCTCTCTACTTCATTCACATCCAATTTTTCATAATTCAGTTGAAGGTAAATATGACATGAAAGTCCGCCGTAATCAAACAGATTACTTCTTCCCATAAGGTAGGATTGCTGTACATCTGTAAGCACGAATGGTTTGTACCTGTCTGCTTTATTTTCTGAAAGAGTAATCTTTCTATTGTCAGGATCTAATAATTCCAACAGCTCACTCTTTAACTCCTTCAACTGCGCAATATCTTCCGGCTGTATAGCTCCTGTATTTGCTTTGAATTTTATTTTTTCATCCTCTTTCCAGAGAGATACGCCTTTATTTTCCAGTTTTTCAATCAAACTCAATGCTTTACTGTAATTTTCTGTCATATCACAAACTCTCTCCTATGTATTTTTTCTGCAAATCTTTTATTGTTTTGGTAACATCAGATTCCTCGTTATTACTTGCCTGTATAAGCTCAGGAAATCCCAGCTCCGCTGTCAACTGTTGCCACACCTTTGCCGAATACACCGTTTTGGTATAGTAGCTTCCTGCTTCAGCCTTGTTTTCTTCTCTGCAAAGCTTCAACATACAGCTAATATCCTCAGCTATAGCAGGTATCCACTGCGCTTTAAACACTTCAAAAAAACTATTCTCTTTTGATTCATATAAGCGGATATGTTGAGGCAAGGACATGCTTGTATCTGTGGATGAATCAGCATGAATTGTTGTATTTGCGTCGTGAACAGGAACAAACATCTTCCCATACCACATAACCCCACCGGTGGTATCTTCAAGACAAAGCCTGCCTTGTTCAGTGATAATTGTTATACGATGAAGATAATGCATGAAATTGTCGGGATCATCCGGAGCTACTTCGTTTTGAATCTGCATTAAAGCAGTCACTCCTCCGATTGACGCCGATACTGCATCGAAAGGATGAGAATCTCTACCCACCTGCTTAATTTCAAATGGTCTCATCGACGGTAGAGCCTCAGAAAGAATTCTAACAAGCGGATAAGTCACTTGGGATGCTCCGCCTATATCTAGATAGATTGGCTTTGATATACTGCATATTGCCTTCGCACTTTCTATGAAGCACTTTATATTTGGTAAGAACTCGTACAGGTCTCCTATACGATATAAGACTTTGTTTTTCTTTGCTGCACGTATGCATCGTTCCGCATCTTTGTAATGCACCGGTTGTTCCTGGATTACATTTATCCCCCGCTCCAGCAAAGCTTCTGCCAGTTCGGTGCCATTTCCTCCCAGAACACCTGATCTAACTGCAACGCAGGCCAACTGAATATCATCTTCCAGCTCGTCTATAGAAGTGTAGGAATTAACCCCATAATTAGCTGCGCATCTTTTTGAACGTTCACTGCCTGTAGATAAAATTCCAACAAATTCTATTTCATCTGATAACAAGGTTAATGCCTCGCAATAGAATTGCCCAAAGGTCGTTCCGCAAACAATTGCTTTAATCTTATTTTTCACAATCATATCTCTCCAGTCATTTCTGTATTTAAGTCATCAAGTCTAAGGTCAAATTCTTCGAACATTAACATTTCCGGCGAACTACGCAGTCTATCCACAATATCATCAATATATTTTTCATATAGATTTGTTGCCGGAAACTGTGAAAAACAAAAAGCCCCTTTAATAATCTTTTCTTTAGCAACAAGTTCTGTCACTATCCCGGCTGAAATTCCCGTTAAAGCCGGTGAGGAAGTAAATTTCACAACTGTTGATCGGACTTTATTCTCGTCATTTATGTCGCAACCGTTTACCTCAATCAGGAATGCCATATGCTCTTTTGAACGGCTATAGTTAAGCTGACTTTGTAACATCAGCTGTTCCACTGCTTCTTTTGGCTTATCAGGAAAAGTCAAAACAGAATGCTCCACAGCCTTTTGCATATTTGTATTCCCAAAAGCAATGTAATGACGGCAACCTTTACATCCTGTGACACGAGCCACTACCTCCGTTTCCGAATCCTGATACTGTCGCAGATCATTATTGCCGATAAAGGGGATTGTAACGTCTTTACGTATTTCTGTAGGTGCTTTCTTTTCCAGAACATCTTTGCTCACACCTTCCAGATAATCGTACGCTGCGCCCCTTGAAAAAAGGCCGTCCATTGATGTGATGTGAGCATATTCATTTATTTCTTTGAAGTTTCCGGCTGCATATACTCCTATCACCGCTGATAATCCGGGAAGAGCACCTGCCCCATATATATAAAGAGTTTTCTTCGGAAGTTTAGTTAATTCACAGGATGGAATTCCTGTATCCACGCAAGGAATTCCTTTTGTCTCACAGATTTCGGAAATAAATATCCTTATATCTTCCGGACAAAACATGGCATTTAAAATAACATCCTTGCCGTTTATAAACTCCATCAGATTTTCTTTTTTTTGCATATCTCCAAAGGTCCATTTCACCTTTGAAAGATTATTGAAGAAGCTGTCGCCCTTAATCTTTTCTTCTTTATGCCCAAAAGCAAAAACATTATATTTTTCTGTATCTGTAAGATACTTTAGGGCGTACCTTCCAACACTTCCGGCTGCTCCCAGAACTCCAACATTTTTCATAAAATTATTTCCCTCTCACCTTTAGTTAGCTTAAACTAACTTTATGTTGCAGTAATTCCTCCACTTTTCAGTAAAAAGATATGCCCGACCAGTCACGCTGGATCAGGCACATGCTTTACATAGCTTCTTTTCCAAAAAAAGCTTTAAGCTTTAAAATGTTACTCTCACATATATCATAGTTTTCCATAACTGCCCCTTTTTCCAGATGAACCACTCTGTCGCAACAAGACAGTATCAGCTCCAAATCGTGAGTTACAACAAAAACTGTTTTGCCCAATTTTCGCAGCTTGATCAATTCGTCTGATACCTGTTTCATGTGAGAAAGATCAAGTCCGCTTGTTGGCTCATCGAATATCATGACCCCTTTTTCGGAGGCTAAACCGGAAGCGATAGCCACTCTTTGCTTCTGCCCTCCGGAAAGAGCCATAGGATGAATGTCAGCATATTCATACAAATCAAGCTGAGACAAAATATCAAGTGCTTTTTTTTCTTTTTCTTCCTCACTAAGAGAGGCGTCTGTTATGCTAAGCACCGCTTCATCTTTTACGCTTTCTGTAAATAACTGATGATTTACATCCTGCATAATCATATAGCAGTTATGCAACCTCTCTTTATTTTTCAAGGTCTTCTTGCCATATCGCATTACGCCTTTGAACTTCTTTTCAAGGCCACAAATATTTCTTACGAGGGTGCTCTTTCCCGCGCCATTATGCCCAATGACTGCAATAACGCTATTGGAAGGCACCTCTAATTCAGGTATGTCTATACCGTGTTCACCATCACTATATGAAAAGCAAAAATTCTCAAGAGTTATTGTTATATCTGATTGCTCTCTATGCTGGAAATCTGTCTGCAGATCGTCCAGCCTCAATGGTCTGATTCCAAGCTTTTCAGTCTCAGCACTGCTAATGGTAGAAATCCTTTCTTTATTCAGTTCATGGATAATTTCTCCATTTTGCATTATCAGCAATCTGTCAGCCAACTCTCTCAAGAAGAAAAGTCTATGCTCGGCAACAATAATCGTTTTGCCCTGAGCCTTCCAGTCCTGCAGAATTTCCTTTAGCCTTTCTATGGCATAAAAATCCAAATTAGAAGAGGGCTCATCAAGAACAACTATATCCGGTGATAGCACGTTAATCCCTGCACAAGCAATTATTTGCTTTTCGCCTCCGGAAAGCTCAAATATATTTCTGTTTAACAATCTTTCTATAGACATTGAAGATGCAGTTTCTCTTATTGAGCTTTTTATCTCCAACGGAACTCTCCTCTGATTTTCTGATGCAAAAGCAATCTCATCAGTGGTATTTACATTAAAGAACTGAGATCGTGGATTCTGAAATACACTGCCGACATGTTTTGCTATTTCATATATCGGCGTTTCAGAGATATCCTTGCCATCTAGTTCTACCGTTCCGTCCATAGTACCTTTGTAGTATTGGGGAATAAGTCCGTTTATCATTCTTGTTATTGTTGTCTTGCCGCATCCCGAACCACCGGTTAAAACAACAAACTCTCCATCTGCTATGGTAAGGTTTATATTGGAAACTCCACCTTTATCAACTGCATTGCCATCTGCATCAACTACATTGTACGAGTACGAAACATTTTTGAATTCTATCATCTTCTCACCTAATAAACTAAAAATAAAACAAACATCGTTATAGAGCCAATGATAGCCACTATGTCAATCGATCCTATACCTATTTCGCAGATATGCGTGCGTTTTTCTCCTGCACTAAGACCTTTAGACAATGAAGCCGCTGATAATTCGTCTGCTATTCTGACCGTAGACATCATAAGTGGCACTAATATGTATTCAACATAAGTCAAAGGCTGCTTTAATGGGTGCCCCAACTCTCGCATCCTTTTCGCGTCATTTATTGATTTGTATTCTTCTGATAAAGTTGGAAAATAGCGAAACATAACTGATATAGGAATGCTTATGAATGAAGGACAATGCATGTGCTCCATAGCCGTTATAAATTCACTTACAGATGTGGATTTAACTGTGTACCACCCCATCATATAACCGGCAACAAATCTGGTAATCAAACCGCAAATCATCATGAGGATAATATTGCACATCCCATGAGTATAGGGTGCCACTTGCTTTTCACAAAATAGTGCCGTTCCTAAAAGCAGTAAATATATGGTTGCCGCCTTGTATTGCCTTATACTCAGCAGCAACAAGAAAGGGATTGCCGCACAAATAATACGCAGCACCCCCTCTATCCCTACTGTGGTTCCGCCTATCATAATAATAGATATCGCCATAAGAAGGAGCAGTTTGCTTCGCGGATCCAACCTTATAAAAGCTTTGGACTTATCGCTACATACTCCAAATTCCATTACGCCATACCCGCCTTACGAAAATGCTTTTTAAGTACCTTAGCTCCCAAGAGTCCACCGATTGCACCACCAACAAGGCACATAATAATCATTGCAAAGAATACCCATGTAGGAGTGTAACTCTTCATAGCTTCAACATATTCCTGTCCATATCCGTCAACAATGCTGGCAAAATAAGCTTCACGGAAACTAAAGAAAAATGCTATAACCATGCCAAGGAACCACAAGCTGAAAACCGCCGAACCTGCCACACAATGCTTAATGCTCTGATAGTTCCCCATCTTTAAAATAACTTCTGTTAAAAGACCTGCACCTATACAGAAAAGAAGGATCGGATAAGGATGTCCGATAACGAACATGATAATTCCAATTAATGTACCGGTGATAGTTATCATTCCAAAATGCTTAATTTTTGAAAAATAAAGCATAAGCGGAATTCCTGCCACAAGCGGGCAAAGAAACGGCGTGAAAACCATAAAAATGGGAATAAAGCCAAAACAAGCTACCGCAAACATGACTACAAAGTAAAGAGCCGAAAATACTCCTACTGTAATAAGATCTTTGATTTCAAATTTTTTTTCCATACATTTTACTCCCCTTTCAGTTAGCAAGAACTAACTATCGTTTTATATCACTTACCAAACTCCCTGTCAATAAAACTATGAGGATTATTTCCCTACTTGATAAAAAAAGCCATTTAGCGTTTAAACTAAATGACTTTCCTCTTTGATTATAACAAAGTCTGCATGATAGCCACAGCGTAATACACAATAAAAATGAAATTAGTATACCCTCCGCATATGACCATATGAAGTCCCTTGGGGAGTTTCCTTGATAATGGCTTTAAAAGAAAAAGAACTCCGGGAGATATCAGTGCCATCCACTGCGGGAACACTGTCTTTCCTAAAGCTATCAGAACTATCAAAATCAGAAGTCCCAAGCCTTCACCTGCATACAATATAAGTGCAAGCTTCTGAAAATACTTCATGGCTATATCTAAACCGTCTCGATGCTCATCTGCTCCAAGAAGTCCAAGATAAGCACAGTGACTGTGATATGCACCTCCTGCAATAATACCGAAACAACTTAGCAAAAATGCCGCAAACGCAGCATTATGAAATGCCTCATCCGTAATCAGTACAATGTGATAAAAGCCTATACAATAAAGAAACGCCGCTACAGGCCCTATCAAGCCGCCAAGCATAACACGCTTTGGAGGAAGCTCTTTCATAATATCAATAATAGGATTTATTGTTCCGTCTTGCACATAATCATCCTTATCAAAGTATAAGGTCATGTCTCCGCAGAACATAAGAAGCGCTCCTATAAGGCCTACTGTAATTACTGTTGTCATACCTGCTCCTTTTTATATTTATATTTTATGCAAAATACTTCTTCGCAAGCATCTGCAAATTTCCCTTATTCACATCAAGCATCTTCTCTGCATCCAGATCAAACATCCTTGTGCATGTGTGAGTGATAAACTCAAAGTCATGTGATACAAGAAAAATAATGGCTCCGCCGCCTGAAAGCTCTTTTATAAGTTCACTTACCCTTATCATAGAATCATAATCAAGTCCGCTTGTCGGTTCATCAAAATAAAGCACTTCACTGTTTTTTATAAGAGATGCGCCGATAGTAACACGCTGTTTTTGCCCTCCCGAAAGAGCTGCCGGATGTTTATCTTTATATTCTGAAAGTGCAAGCTTATCAAGCGTACCTGAAACAAGGTCACTGTCAACATCTGATATTCCAAGCGTAAGTTCCTCTTCCACACTTGTTGTAAAGAGCTGATAATCGGCATCCTGCATTACAAGATAAGATAACCTGCGCCTGTTTGCAGGTGAAAGCTTCTTTCCACCATAATACACCTTTCCGCCTTTCTCTTTTAATATTCCAGTTAGTACGGAAATCAATGTTGTCTTCCCCGCTCCGTTATGTCCGATAACACCTATAACATCTCCGGGAGACGCTTCAAATGAAATATTATCAAGTATCCTTTGCTTCTTTTCATATTCAAAAGAAAGATTTTCAACCTTAAGCTTATGTCCTCCAAGCCTCGATTTCACAGCCAATTTATCATCCTGCTTATTATCGATTTCTTTTTCGGGATAAACTGTTCTTAGTCCCTTATGAATCCTCAGCGTTTTATCAAGCTCACAAAACTCTTTTCCCGTGTATCTTGCAACTATACTGCCATTTTCTATATATATGACGCTATCAATAAGATCTCTTAAATAATAAAATCTGTGATCTGCGACAATTATCGTATATCCTGCACTTTTCAGCTTCTTCATTATTCCCGCAAGGCGCTTTGTAGCCTCATGATCGAGATTTGCAGAAGGTTCGTCAAATATGTATACTTTTGGCGCAAGTGCATATACAGAGCCAATTGCTATCTGCTGCTTCTCACCACTTGATAGCGCAAAAATACTTCGATTAAGATACTGTTCAAGCTCAAGATCGGTCACCGCTTTCTCAACTCTGCTTATTATCTCTTCGCGCTCATAACCCATATTCTCACAGCCAAAAGCAAGCTCCCTTGTCGTATCGGTCATAAAGAACTGAGAGCGCGGATCCTGAAACACCGTACCTACCTTTCCCGCAATCTCAGAAGGAAGCATCTTGAGCAAAGATTTTTCTCCGTATAAAAGATCTCCTTTTGTTTCCCCGGGATAAAAATGTGGAATCAGTCCGTTTAACGAACGAAGTAAGGTTGACTTTCCGCAGCCGCTTCTTCCCGTGAGCAAGAGAAACTCACCGTCTTTTATCTCCATATTTATATTCTTCAATGTATCTTCATTCATTCCTTCATAGCAGAAGGAAAAATCTGCAAATCTAATCATCCCTGTCTCCATAATATGTATTGGCCTATCTCAGACCTGTCTGCCACAAAAAGAGCAATGACCAGGCAAAGCGTACATGCAAGAATAACATATTCTTTAGCACCAAATTTTATCTTAAGAAGTGCATGGCGCTTATTCTCTCTTTCCATTCCCCTTGTGGTACCTGAAGCCGCAAGTTCATCTGAAACCTTAAGGCATCTCATAAGTAGCGGTATCAGTATGTATTCGACGGTCGCAAACGGGTGAGTTAATACTTTTAACACCGTATCGCTCACCCCCCGTATCCTCATGGTATTCCTGATCATCCTATACTCTATTGCAAGAGTAGGTATATACCTAAACATAACAACAAAAGGAATGATCACCGTAAGCGGCATACCTGCTCTTTCGAACGACACCGTAAGTTCATCCATATACGTACTTTTTATCACCCATCTTCCCAAAGTAATGATGGGAATCATCTTAAGCACCGTAACTCCGAAGATACTTATCATAAGGCTGAGCACCGGAATCGTCAGATATCTGAGACACGTATTCAGATATGAGATGACCAGATAAGTTATTAACATCTTTATTCCCCAACCGGGATCACTGCCTGCCATTACAAATAACGTAACCGACAACATCAGCAGTAATACAGGTATATCTCCATTTATAAAAAAGCTGACACATCCGAGTATTATCAGCAATAAAAGCTTTAGTCTGGGATCAAGTCTCGCAGTTCCATGAAAAGATACCGCAAGTATTTTTTCTCTTATAGATTGATTCATAATAAATACTCCGTAAAAAGATATTCTTTATTTATGAGCAAAAAGGCTGAGCCCTTAAAGCATCAGCCTTTTTCAATATATCTTGGAAAATTACATTCTTTTTTGGAATTTTAATACTTATGCTGCCTGCACAAGTCCTGCCTTTACAAAGTGCTTTTTAAGCACCTTAAGTCCGATGAAGCCTCCGACAAGTCCTCCGATGAAGCCTGCAATAATAATAACTGTGAGCATAGGCCACTGTGTCATATTGATAAGGCCGTCAACATACTCCTGTGAAAGACCATTTCTGAGTGTTGTCTGCATGAATGCATCTCTCAGAATATTCATGGGTGCAATGGCCCCGAATGTGAAAATTCCGCTAAATACCGAATATGCAGCGATCATCTTTCCTGTTGTGATCTCTCTTTTTCCGATAATAAGGAAATCAGCTAATAAAGCTCCGACAATAAGGCCTGTTCCTACAGTCCAGAATGCGCCTACAAGGAATGAAAGAAGTCCCTGTATAACTCCTGCAATTGAAAGTGCTCCATACTTTGGCACCTTTGCCAAAAGAAGCATCATAACAATACCATTTACAACTGAAACAGCGGGCGGATAGAAAACGTTGGTAACAGGTCCCGCAAGACTCATAACAATACTGATGATCATGTAGATAATAAACATAAGTGCTGTAAGTGCTCCCGTAAGGATAAGATCCTTTCCGATAAGCTTAGTATTTTTCATACCCTAATTCCTCCCATGTAAGACTCTTATTACGTTAGCAATAGCTAACCACGAGAAGAATTATACAATTCGCCATGATCAAATAAAAACCCAAAAACGGTTTAATTATACCCAAAATCGGTTCTGTATTCCTTTGGAAGAACACCGTATCTTTTCTTAAATGCCGCGGAGAAATTGCTCGGTTTCGAATATCCGCTTTTAAATGCGATCTCTCCAATGCTCATATCCGTTTTAATCAGCATATATGCAGCATTTTCAAGTCTCTTTTCAACTATGTAAGAATGAACCGGTTTATCATATACTTTTGAAAAAATCTTGGAAAATTTTGAAACACTTAAGTTAACTGCCGATGCAAGTTCTTTGCACGTAGGAATCCTGTCTTCGCACGAATCTATTATTTTCTTTGCTTCGATAAGAGCGCCCCGATCGGTCTTTGAAATATCGGAATATCTTTTATCCATATGCCCCTCATCAAAAACAACCTTAAGATAAACCGTAAGAAGTTCTAAAATCTTACCATCAAGATACATATCACTCAGAAATCCTTGATACTCCTTAAATCCGTCCAGCTGTTCCAAAATAAAATCAACATATGGCGTCAGAGGCATATTGGATTTATTTTCCAATATGCCTCTACTTAATATATTCTCCTTATCTTCATCAAGATATCCCTCAATAATGCGATTATAATATTCAAGCGGAAGTTTTATTGTTCTAAATACGAAGTCCGTATTTTTCTTATAACACATATATTCATTTTTCCCGCTACCGGGCCAAAGACGCATCTCGCCTTTTTTTATCTCATACGTCCTGCTGTCACCCTCGACTTCCCAAAATGCTTCTCCACTAAGGCAAAACATAAGCTGAATATACTTATCGCTATTGACGCCTTCAACATTCGCATCAGAGAGATAATTCATCTTCCAATCAGTAAGAACTATTCCTTGCCCGGTATACGTACTTTTAATTTTCCCGTTGCCGATTTCTTTGGGAATATCCATAAAAAATGCCTTGGGTAAGCTATCGTTCATATCAGAATATACTGAATTCATGTATCTGCTGTTATTCATCGTTCCACCAAAACCTGTATCAACCAAGCCCTACATCAAGTGCCATCATAAGAATGAACCCTGCCGCAAAACATACCGTTCCTATATTGGAGTGTTCACCTTCAGACATCTCAGGAATCAATTCCTCAACTACAACATAGATCATCGCTCCCGCCGCAAAACTGAGAAGATACGGCATCATTGGAATAAGTACTCCGGATGCGACTATTACCAGAATTGCTCCGATTGGCTCAACTATTCCCGACAGTACGCCATACAGGAAAGTTTTCCCTTTTGGCACTCCCTCACCAAGAAGCGGCATTGAAACTATCGCTCCCTCAGGAAAGTTCTGTATTGCAATACCCAGTGCCAAAGCAAGTGCTCCCGCATAAGTAATGGCACTGTTTCCATACATCCATCCCGCACAAACTATTCCAACTGCCATTCCTTCGGGAATATTGTGCAGAGTTACGGCAAGGACAAGTTTAGTTGTTCTCTTTAGTCCGCTCCTTGGGCCTTCTTCAAGTTTATCCAGATGCATATGGGGAGTCACAACATCAAGCACAAGAAGAAATAACATTCCTATGCCGAATCCTATGGATACGGGAACAAATCCCATTTTTCCCATATCTGCCGTTTGATCAAGCGCCGGCAATAACAAACTAAAAAAAGAAGCCGCAACCATCACACCTGATGCAAATCCGGTAAGAGCACGCTGCATCTTTTCTCCTATTGCTTTTTTAAAAAAGAATACTGTCGCAGCTCCGAGCGCAGTTCCCAAAAACGGAATCAAAATAATCTGAAACATAAAAATACCTCGTTAAGTTAAGTGTTCTGCTCAATAAATGAGGAAGAAAGCAAACGCTTTCTCCCTCATTTTATCACATTATTTTTTGATTCCAACCGCCTTGGACCAGTTGAACAGATCTCCGACCACTTTGCAGTGATGTTCAATCTCTTTATCAGACATACCATGAACAATCGGTTCCGTGTACAACTTCCACAATGCCGAGACAAGCACGTGAAGCTCCTTGCGAGAAATTTTCTTATCTGCAAGTTCCCTGTCCTGCAATGCTTTTAAGTAGTCATAGTCTATATCAGACATTTTCTCAAGCCACTGTTCGTGAAAATGACTGTACTTAGTCCCCTCTGAACACTTAAGAACCAGTTCCAGTCCGTCTTTCATATCCATGAGCCGCTTATTCCAAAGTCTTGTGTTCTCCTCGGTATTATCCCAAACTCCTATAAGTTCCTTATCTGAAAGCTTATTTGGATCAACAGTCTTTGCTTCCTCCAAGATGCTGTTCATACTGTCGACCGTGTCTTTTACAACTGCTTCAAACAAGCCTTCTTTTCCTTTATATCTATTGTAAATTGCTCCTGTGGTAACTCCTGCATCCTTACATATATCGGAAAGCTGTGCACCGAGAAACCCTTTTTCCCTAAAATGTTTCCTTGCACTTTCCAATAATCTCGGATCTATGCTGGTATCTCTAACTGCCATAATCAGCCAATCTTTCTTTTGCACCATCCGGAATCGGAATTCTTGATCTGTACAAAGTTCTTATAAATTCCGTCTTTTTCCATAAGCGCGTCGTGTTTTCCTTTTTCAACAATTTTACCATTGTTGACAACAAGGATGCAATCAGAGTCTTTAATGGTCTTAAGTCTGTGTGCGATTATGATAAGTGTCTTTCCTTTGCAAAGCTCTGAGATTGCCTGCTGGATAGCAGCTTCATTATCCGCATCTATGCTGGCTGTTGCTTCATCAAGGATAACGATAGGAGAATCCTTAAGGATACATCTTGCAATTGATATCCTCTGCTTCTCACCTCCCGAAAGCGATGCTCCACCTTCACCAACCATAGTTTCAAATCCATCGGGGAGGCTCATGATAAAGTCATAACATCTTGCCTTCTTGGCTGCCTCAACAACCTCTTCTCTTGTCGCATCAGGTCTTCCCATGATGATATTGTTGTAAATGGTATCTTTGAAAAGATATACATTCTGAAACACCATACTGATCTGTTCAAGAAGGTTCTTAAGCGGTACTTCTTTTATGCTTGTTCCGTTGATCAGGATATCGCCCGCATTTATATCCCAGAATCTTGCCATCAGATTGGCAAGTGTACTCTTTCCGCTTCCGGAAGGTCCTACAAGTGCGATTGTCTCACCCTCATTAACTTTGAATGAAACATTGCTTATAGTTTCTTTTGCATCATACGAGAACTTTACATTCTTAAACTCAACTGCAGGCACGCCTTCTTTTGCACCGCCGATCTTCTTATTTCCCGAATCAGAGAGTTCCTGCTCATTCATAACTTCTTCAATCCTGTCAAGGCACTTATCCATGATCGTAAGCTTCTCAGACTCCATATACGCAACTCTCAAGGGAATAAATACATTAAGCATGAAAAGAGTTACTCCAAGAAATGCTGTTATATCTATTGTTCCGTTTAAAAATAGGATTGAAGCCACAAAACCAAGCGCTACAGAACAGATCTCAAAAATGATATTTATGGCAATTCCCAAAGGAATCATCTTGCCTTCAAATCTTAAACTCTCCTTACAAGACTTCTCGAAATTGTCACTCATTTCTTTTGACTTATCTCCGAGAAGATTGTAAGTCTTGGTGATTCCGATTCCTTCGATGTAATCAAGAACTGCTTTTGTAAGTCTTTCGCTCTGCTCCTGTCTTTCACCTGAAAGAGTTATTCCTCTTCTGTATTTCACTTCACCGACCAGAACCAAAACCAATGATCCTA
Source organism: Butyrivibrio sp. AE2005 (assembly GCF_000686965.1). Taxonomy (NCBI): domain Bacteria; kingdom Bacillati; phylum Bacillota; class Clostridia; order Lachnospirales; family Lachnospiraceae; genus Butyrivibrio; species Butyrivibrio sp. AE2005. The sequence continues at coordinate 40,473 of NZ_JMMD01000019.1, read as the reverse complement.
TAAGTGCAACTGCGCCGAGCGCCGGATTAAAAACAAGCATGAATACTGTAAAGATTGCAGCTGAGAAAAGATAGCTCATAGTATCCGCAAGTGTCATCATTGAGTTTTCCTCAATAAATACCATATCTGTTGAAAGAACCGAGCTGATCTTACCGATGTTTCCTGCTGTAAAATATCCCATCGGAAGCTTTCTTAAATGCTCACCAAGCTTTATTCTCATATCAGCCATGAGCATGAATCCCGCAGCCGACTGAAGTCTGTCTGAAAGATGGATAAAAAGAGCCTGCGCAATAACACATCCAAGTAGCATAAATCCATATTTTACAAAACTTCCGGGCACAAGCGTACCCTTAAAGAATTCATCAACCATCAGAACCGTCAATACAATTACCGCATTCTGAAGAATTGATTTCAAAAATGAAAATATAAATGCAATCTGTATCCTTCCCTTATATTTTCCCGAACAATCTATAATTCTTTTTATTGCCCCGATCATGCAAATGCCTCCTTCACTGTGACCTTGCTGCCTTTATCTGCAGCCGACCATTCTTTTGCTCCTTCAGACAACTCCCAAAGATTTGCATACATCTCAGAATTCTTAAGAAGTTCATCATGTGTTCCTTCTGCCTGTATCTTGCCGCTTTTCATAACCACAATCTTGTCTGAATTCTTGATTGAATATAATCTGTGAGCAATTACGATTACCGTCTTGTCAGAAATAAGCTCTGCTATTGCATTATTCATCTTTTCCTCATTTTCCGGATCCATAAATGCAGTAGCTTCGTCAAGAACAATAATAGGCGCATTCTTTAAGATAGCTCTCGCAAGTGCGATTCTCTGCCTCTCTCCGCCCGACAGCATTTTTCCTGCGGCACCTGCCATAGAATATATTCCGTTATCAAGTCTTTTAAGGAACTCAGCACACTGTGCTTTATTTGCAGCTTCTATTACTTCTTCATCGGAAGCTCCCGGTTTGCCGAGCCTGATGTTCTCAATAATACTCATGTTGAAAAGGAACTGTTCCTGTGAAACAAAAGAGATCTCACGGTTCAAAGCTTCCAATGTCATATCTGTAATATCCTGTCCGCCTATCTTTACGCTTCCTCCGGTAACATCATAGAAATGAACAAGAATCTTTGCCAGGGTTGACTTTCCGCTTCCCGACTCACCTACAAGCGCCGTTACGGTATTTTCCGGAATTGTAAGGCTTACATCTTCTATTACATCCACTTTTTTGTCATAAGAGAATTTTACATTCTTAAATTCAATCGAATGGTCTTTTCCCTCAAAGGACTTTGTTCCCTGCTTAAGAGGCTCAGCCGAAAGGATATTCTCCAAGGATGTGATCTTATAGTTAAGCTGTGGCAGAACACTCATAAATGTAAGCGCTCTTAAAATAGTAGGTCCTATAGAGAAAGTCATGCACATAACAAGCAGGAAGTTTGAAAGCGTTGAACTTCCCGTATATACAAAATATCCTCCGATAGGAAGTGTCAAAAGAGCCACGCAGGGAAGAAAACTTCCGTACAAAGCCATCCATGGCCAGCAGATCTTGTACCATGCAAGAGTAAAATCTCTGTAACTCATGACATCACCGGAAAATCTCTTGTAGCTGTCGCCGTCACGTCCAAAGATCTTTACGACTTCCATACCGTTTACATACTCAACAATGGTATCATTCATTTTCTGAGCAGATGCATAATAATCTCCCATCTTGCTTGTTCCCGCACCATACATTGCAAACATAGCAACCATACCGATTGGAAGAGACGCAAGCGAAAGAAGCGCAAGTTTCCAATCAACAAAAAACATGATGATAATTACAAGAAGCGGTACAATCAGATTTGAAAATCCTTCCGGAAGTGCATGTGCAATGAGAAGCTCCATGTTATCAATATCATCAATAAATACTTTCTTAAGCGAACCTACACCAAGTTCCTGAATTTCTCCGAGCGGAAGATTTTCCATCTTTTTCTGAAGAGATATTCTCAGATTCTTAAGTGTGTTATAGGCACTGAAATGGGATCTTTCCAATCCGTAAATATAAAATCCCACGTATACAAGACCGCATATCAGCATGACAGTTGACCATTTCGCATAAAATGAAATACTCGTCTCTCCTCCTGTCGCGCCATCTATCATTTTATAAATAGCTACGAACTGTAAGACATTAAATGCCAGTCCTACGAACAACAAGAACATTGCCAGAAAAGTATATTTCTTATACTTCCCCGTGTACTCCAAAACCTTTTTAAACATTGCTCCCTCCTGTTTTTATCGTTAGGCATTGCTAACAGAATAATAAAAAATCGTAGATGATAATAATCAAATTATTAATAATTCAATTATTATCATCTACGATTTTTAATACTACCTCATATAACTGTAAAGTCAATACAGTTCAGATTTTGGTATTGATAAGTTTTCTCAGCAGACAACAGTAAGTTGCTCCAAAGGTACTCCGTTTCTGTGCGCTGTGCTGTAGATTTCTGTAACCTTCTTGTATTTATCAAATGTCTCAAGCGCTGACTTGGTGTCGCCGTAAACTTTCCAGAAACCTGTGTATTTCACGCCCTCATCAGGGCTTTTCATGAATCCCAAAACATCTGTCACGGGATATCCAAGGAAAAGACCTATCTCATGCGGAAACTTTGAATCCTGTCTTAAATGCTTTGCAAGTTCCGCAACGCACAGATCTGCGTTACTGTATGAGTAGCCCTTTTCTTTGAGGACTTTGCATACTTCTTTATTCGCAAAATCTCTTTTTAAAAAATCAGGTCTGTAAACATAGACGAGGACTCGCTTTTCGTAATACTTTACGGGTATCATTCGCAGTCCTTTCTTCGCAAACCTGTAATTAAAGTCTCTCACTTCTTTGTTAAAACTCTCCCTGTCATCGATATCGACAGTAAAAAGATTTCCTGTTTTGAGCCCCGCCAAAGTCGGTGAACAAAGACTTATAAGTAATTGATCTCCCATTACTCCTCCAAATCATTTTTTCTAATTTGATAATTGGCATCATACGTTGTGTTAGCTGCACCTAACGCATATGCAGAATACTCTCTTTTCCTGCATGTTTATGGCACTTTCTCAATCAGTAAAATATTGAAAAATATTATCATGTTTTTTTATTGATATTTATGTTAGCATTTGCTAACGTATTTTTCAAGAGCATGACTCGCGAAATTGCTCAGAAAGGATGATCATTTTTATGAGTAAAGTTAAAGTAGTTTTTTGGAGTGGAACAGGAAATACTCAGGCAATGGCCGATGCAGTGGCAAACGGAATCACAAGTGCAGGCGGCGAAGCTGAGGTAACAACATTTGACGCTATCAGCGCAGCTGATGCAGCAAAAGATACTGTTATCGCATTCGGTTGCCCCGCTATGGGAGCAGAAGTTCTCGAAGAGACAACAGTTGAGCCTTTCATGGCTGATTATGAAGGTTTTGCAAGCGGCAAGAAGATTGCGCTCTTTGGTTCATACGGCTGGGGAGACGGCCAATGGATGCGTGACTGGCAGGACAGACTTACATCTGCAGGCGCAACTATCGTTGGCGGCGAAGGAGTAATGGCTAACGGAGCACCCGATGCAGATACCATTTCAGCCCTTGAAGACCTCGGAAGACAGCTTGCGCAGGCATAAGCAATTTGTGTAGCTGCCTTTCCTTACGCCCGGCCGCAAGGTATATATTCGGAAATGCGTTGTGTACGTCTTCGTTGTGTTTTTCTAAGATTCATAAATGAAGCGAGCTCTCCTCTCAGCGTTGTTCGAAGCAGTCGAGCTCGCTTCATTTATGAATCTTGAAAAACATCGCCTCGTACGAATACAACGCATTTCCGAATATATACCTTTGCGGCCGGGCTGTCTATGAAAAGGGCAGCAAATACAAAAAACGAGCTTTTCAAAGCTCGGCGTTTCTCTCTATATAGAGAAAGACGTGAGCGATAGATATGCTTCACGTCTTCTAAATCTTTATGCCACTGTCTTATTCTCCACTTTGAATACGGCATCGGCATTTTTTATTGTGTTGAGTCTGTGTGCGATTACAAGGAGTGTCTTTCCAAGGCAGAGCTCATCGATTGCCTCTTGGATATACGCTTCGTTGTCGGCATCGACGCTGGCTGTCGCCTCATCGAGGATTACTATAGGTGAATCCTTTAGGATACAACGGGCGATAGAAATTCTCTGTGCCTCGCCGCCGGATAGACTCGCGCCGCCTTCACCGATTACCGTATCAATCCCGTAGGGAAGCTTATCTATGAAATCCATGCATCTTGCTTTCCTTGCGCACTCGATGATTTCCTCGCGGGTGGCGTCGGGTCTTCCCATTCTTATGTTGTTATAGATGGAATCCTTGAAAAGATAAACCTTTTGGAACACCACGCTTATGTTATCCATAAGATTTTCCAGAGGCACATCCCTTATATCGACACCTCGTATCATTATCTTTCCGCCGTTTACATCCCAAAATCTTGTAAGAAGGCTCGCAACGGTACTTTTTCCGCCACCCGAAGGTCCGACAAGTGCAGCCATGGTATTCTTTTCTACCTTGAAGGAAACGTTTTCCAGCACGCTCTCTTTTTCATAGGCAAAAGATACTTCTCTAAATTCAATCTCCGGAACACCAACGGGAGCTTTTTTGGGGATTGTCGCAATATCTTTTTCATCCAAAACTTCAAGATCAAAAATCTCTTCCATTCGGTTAAGGCTGCTGTTCATAACAGCAAACCTTGTAACCTGAAGATACACTTCCTTGATCGGTCTGAAAACACCGAAAGAAAACATGCAAACGGCAAGCGCTCTGAATCTTTCTATCTCGCCGATACCAAACAGTCTTATACACAAAGAAATAAGCAAAAGAACTCCGACAGCGTTTGCAAACTCCATGATCCTAAGGCTCGGAGTGACCTTTTTTTCAAATGCTATGCATTCATCCTTCATCTTCTCAAATGCATTCTCGATATCGGTAGATTCACGATCAACCATGTTGTAGGACTTTATTACGCCCATTCCTTCAATGTATTCAAGAACGTGACTTGATAGCTCCTCGTTAAGTTCCTGTTTTCCGTCTGCCTCCGCTTGCTCATGTCTCATGGAAATATTACCTATAAGCACGATCACAAGACTCATTAAAAGAGTAAACGCCCCAAGTAAAGGATGAAGAAAAGTCATAAACGATATGACCAAAATTTCAGAACAGATATCACCAACAAACGAGGAAATCGTGTTCATGCAATTTGTCTCGATAAAGCCCATGTCCACCGCAAGAACGGTACTGATCTTTCCGATATTTCCGTCGGTAAAAAATCCCATTGGCATGTGACGGAGCTTTTCTCCCAAGCTTATCCTAAGGTCGGAAAAAAGCAAATATCCGGCAGTAGACTGAAGTCTGTCCGACATGTACGAAAAGAAAACTTGTCCGACAAACAACGCTGCCATAACAGCGATCAACATTCCGACTTTTTCCATAGTCATCTTGTTTTCATACAAAAGCTTTATTATGTATACCGAGAGTGAATATGGGCCGTATGTACATATTGCGCGAAGTAAGGAAAAAAGATATGCAAGCCTTATCCTTGTCTTATATTTTCCCGCAAGGCGTATGATTCTTCTTATCTGCTTTATCATATTGCTTCTTCCTCCTTAACTTCTCCCGAGTTATTGACCATCCAATCTTCCGCGTCCTTGGAAAGTTTATAGAGTTGTTTGAAGTACTCATTCTTCATGATCTCGGCTTTATTGCCCTCGGCTACAACTTTTCCGTTTTTGATAAGCACGAATTTATCGACATTTCTCATCGCACTAAGTTTATGTGCTATGACGATGACTGTTTTTCCTTTTATGATCTCATCTATCGCCTTGTTGATCTTATCTTCGTTTTCAATATCAACAGAAGAAGTTGCCTCATCAAGTATTACGATCGGTGCATCTTTAAGGATTGCTCTGGCAAGCGCTATTCTCTGCCTCTCACCTCCTGAGAGCCTTTTTCCTGCATCACCTGCTTTGGAATTATATCCTTCGGGAAGCTTTTTTATGAACTCATCGCACGCAGCTTTCCCCGCAGCTTCAAAGACCATCTCATCCGTGGCTTCGGGATTTCCGATTCTTATGTTTTCCATAATACTTCTGTTAAAAAGAAATACATCCTGCGACACAAAAGATATCTTGGAATTAAGTTCCGATAAGCTTAGATTGGTAATCTTTTTCCCGCCAAAGGTTATACTTCCGCCGTCGGTATCATACTGATGCGCAAGAAGTCTTGCTATAGTCGACTTTCCGCTTCCTGACTCTCCGACAACCGCTGTCATTTCTCCCGCTTTTGCAACAAAACTAATATCCTTAAGAACCTCGTTGTCCTTGTATGAAAAATGTACATTCTTAAGCTCAATATCAAGCTTTTCATCTCCCGAAAAACTCTCGCAGCCTTCACACAATTCCGTTCTGTCAAGCACTCTTTCAAGCGCCTGGATCTTGTAATTAATCTGAGTCACATATGATGCAAAAGAAAGAGCTCTTAAGAGATTCGGTCCGATTGCAAGTGACAGACAAATGATAAGAATAAAATCGTTAAGCGTCGCGCCGCCTGACATTACCATGATTGTTCCTGCGGGAAGCGCGAACAAGAGCATATTGGGAAGAAGGCTCATGTATAGCGCAATCCATGGCCAACATACTTTATACCAGGTAAGGCTTAAGTTCCGATAATTAAGTACGCTCGATTCATAGCTCTTGTAAGATTCACTCTGGTAATTAAATACCTTGATAACTTCCATTCCGTTGATGTACTCGACAATGGAATTGTTCATTCGCTTTGCAGCGGCAAAATATCCGCCCATTCTCTCAACGCCGTCATCATACATCCGCTTCATGCAAAGAAGTCCCAACGGCACTACGATAAATGCCACAAGAGCAAGCTGGAAGTTTACTCTGAACATGAAAACAATGATTCCAAGAGAAACCAAAAGATTGGATATTCCTTCAGGAATTGCATGTGCAAGAATTACCTCTATTTCTTCAATGTCATCGGTAAATACCTTTTTAAGAGCGCCTGTGCCGATCTGTCTTATTGTTCCGAGAGACTGTTTATTTAGTTTATCCTTTAGCTTTATCCTTATTGCCTTGAGCGTATTAAATGCCGCTATATGTGACAATGACAGGCCTTGGGTATAGAGGAGCATATTAAGGACATTCCCCAAAAAGATAACGATTATAGGAATGCAGACGTCCTTAAAGGTAAAAATGTCTTTTGACAGAAATTTATCCGTTATCTTATAAAGCATCGCATAAGGAACTATACCTGCCGCAACACCAAGTATCATGCAGACTATGGCGCCGTAAAAATGTTTTTTATATGCTCCCATTCTGTTTATGATCCTGCTCATCGCAGAGCCTGATTCTCTTTTGCTTGTATGAGCCTCTTCACTTTCTGTCGTGAAGTAGTATCTGACTTTATTGATACCTGCTTCGTCCAAAGGATAAACCGACACGAGTCTTCCTTGTTCCATGTGAACCACATGAGTACAACAGTTTAAAATAAGCTCAAGATCATGAGTGATTATTATCGATGTTTCAACATCGGACTCCGTATCTCTTACAAGCTTCGAAAAGCTCTCCATTCCTACATAATCAAGACCACTTGTGGGTTCATCATAAAATATAATCTTCTTGCCGGAACAGAGTGCAGAAGCTATTGCAACTCTTTGCTTTTGTCCTCCCGACAGTGAAGAAGGATGCCTGTCCTTAAGGGCGTCTATTCCAAGTTTTTTAAGAACGGAAAGTGCACGCTCATCGCTGACATCACTGTTAAGCTTAAGTTCTTCCATTACAGATTCGCAAAAGAGCTGTCTGTTTACATCCTGCATGACCATGAAACAGGACTTCGCTCTTTGCTTGTCATCCAAAACCCTGCCATCTATACTCACAGTACCCATTGAACCGAGAACTCCGCAGAGCGCCTCAGCAAGTGTACTTTTTCCTGTTCCGTTGTCTCCTATGAAAGCCACAACACTTTTAGACGGAAGCTTAAGATCATCCACATCGAGGATGTTGGAATTATCTCTCTGACACGAAAGATCGCTTATCGTTATTACAGGCTTTGAAGCCTTCACCTCAAGCGGTCTACCCGTAACGGTAGAAAGATCTGTTGTTCTAAGTCCCATTTCGGACAGCGCTCTATTTGACAGCTTTTTAAATTCATCTGCCGTGAATTCACCTTCTACTCTTCCTTCGTTTATATAGATAAATCTGTCCGCAAGATCCGTTAAGAAATACAAACGATGTTCGGACACCACAATTGTCTTTCCTTCGGACTTTAGTTTGGAAAGTATCTGATGAAGCCTGTTAATCGCTTTTCTGTCGAGGTTGGATGTAGGTTCATCCATGACAAATACCTCGGGATCCGAAGCATATACAGAGCCACAGGCTATCTGCTGTTTTTCTCCGCCCGACAGTTCAAAGATATTTCTGTTAAGAAGCGGTCTTATCTTAAGAACATCCGCAGTTTCATTGAGACGCTCTTCCATCAGCTCTTTTGACATATTGTGATTCTCACATCCAAACAAGAGCTCTCCCGTTGTATCTACATGAAAAAACTGGCTCTTCGGATTTTGAAAAACTGAACCGACAAGCGTGGAGATATCGGAAAGTGGCTGCCTGGTCACATTTGCACCATCTATATATGCGCATCCTTCCATCTCGCCCTCATAGAAATGCGGTATCAGTCCGTTTATCACTCTCGTAAGCGTTGTCTTACCGCATCCGCTCTTTCCGCAAAGAACTACAAATTCGCCTTTTTTAATCGTAAGATTTATATTTTTGATTCCATTTCCGCCTTTACTTTCGCCGGCGTATCTAAATGAAACGTCTTCTATCTTAATCATTTTCACCTCTTACTCATTGCTGGTAAATGAAAAACATATATGCCAGGAAGCCTGCAAAGATCAGGATTATCGCGTAGTCGGTAACCCTAAGCCTTGCTTCGACATATGAGCTTCTTTTCCTGTTACTGTCGAGTCCTCTTGCCATGGCCGACGATGCGAGTTCATCCATAAGTTCGACCGAACAAAAAAGAAGCGGAACCATGGTATACTCGATTATCTGCGCGGGCTTTGTAATAAAGCTCTTTAGCTTAAATTCTATTCCTCTAAAGAGCATGGCTTTCTTTATTCCGTCCCACTCATCAAATATGGTCGGAATAAATCTGATAAGAACTACGAAAGGAATAACAAAGACCATCGGAAGATGCATCTTTTGAAAAGATGAAATCAGGTGCGACATGTCGGTCGTCTTTGTGAACAGCAAAAGTGCCATTGTTATCGGGCAAAAGAATCTGATAAGTACCATGACGGACATGCAGATCATATTAAGAACCGAACCAAAGCCTCCTTTTACAGCACCTGCATACAGACACATTATTATAATTGATATGCAAAAACATATTACGGATAAATATTTTTCGCCTTCCAAAAACAACATCACACAAAGAAGCGCCGCAAAAACAAGCGACGGAAATACCGTCACGCACTTTAGCGGTATGATCATAGAAATAACAAGTATCAACAGTTTTGTTCTTGGATCTGCTTTTATTATTGAAGTATTGTTCCCGGTAAACATTGATTATCCCCTTAGACAATTCCTGCTTTTTCAAAATGTTTTTTTACAATCTTCGATCCGAAAAGTCCGCCTATAATTCCTCCGACAACCGCAAATCCAACAATCATGATCCACGCCCACCAGGGTGTTACGAGCCTGCTCATTCCATCTGCAAAGTCATCTCCGACCATTGAACGAACACCTGCTATATATGCATCTTTGGCAACAAGAATTCTGAAAAAGTTAGACGCAGTTATAAAGTTGAAAAAGACGTATGAGATCACATACATTTTCTTTGACTTATACTTTCCAAGAGCCATGCATATCTCAGCTATCAGTGCGCTTACAATGCAGACAGAAAATGCGATTGGATCAAAGCCTGTTGCTATGCATGCAAACAATACAGCCATCAGAAGTGCAGCTCCGAATTTTCTTACTTTAAGAACGCTCAAAAGATAAATGGTACCGCAAAAAATACCGAGCAATAAAGGACACGCGATGTAAATAACCGGAATTGTTCCAACCAGCATCATTACTATCAAAACCGCAACAACATAAAGTGCTGCGAATGCTCCTGCGTAGATCATATCTTTTGTCTTTAATTTCATAAACTTACTCCTCCAACTTCTCAGAACTTTTTACATAAATAGTCTCATGATAGCCCGAATTATCTGCCACCATGAGACTTTTTTTGATATATTTTATTATTTAGAAATTACTTCTTTACGTGGAAAGCATCCATCTGAGGATATACGGCGCTTTCACCGAGCTGTTCTTCGATACGAAGGAGCTGGTTGTACTTGGCAACACGCTCTGAACGGCTGGGTGCACCTGTCTTGATCTGACATGTATTGAGCGCTACAGCAAGATCTGCGATTGTTGTATCTGCAGTCTCACCTGAACGGTGTGATGAAATCGCAGTGTAGCCTGCGTTGTGAGCCATCTTGATTGCTTCAAGTGTCTCTGATACGGAACCAATCTGATTGAGCTTGATAAGGATTGAGTTACCTGCTCCGAGAGAGATACCCTTTGAAAGTCGCTCTGTGTTTGTAACAAAGAGATCGTCACCTACAAGCTGAACCTTGTTACCAATCTTAGCTGTCATCTTCTGCCAGCCTTCCCAGTCTTCTTCATCAAGTCCGTCTTCGATTGAGATGATAGGATACTTATCAACAAGACTCTCCCAGTGAGCGATAAGCTCATCTGATGTGAACTCTTTGCCTGACTTGGGCTGCTTGTAGAAACCTTTTCCTTTTTCGCTCTTCCACTCTGATGAAGCGGCATCCATAGCGATCATGAAATCTTTTCCGGGCTCAAAGCCTGCTGCCTTGATAGCCTCAAGAATCTTCTCGATAGCATCCTCGTCGCTCTTGAGCTGATTGGGAGCAAATCCGCCCTCATCACCAACTGCTGTTACATCGCCCATATCCTTGATGAGCTTCTTGAGGCTATGGAATACCTCTGCACACCAGCGAAGAGCTTCTTTGAATGAAGGAGCACCTACAGGCATGATCATGAATTCCTGTGTATCAACGGCACTGTCAGCGTGAGCTCCGCCGTTAAGGATGTTCATCATAGGTACAGGAAGTCTGTTTCCTGAAACACCGCCAAGGAATCTGTAAAGTGGAATATCAAGTGACTTAGCTGCTGCTCTTGCAGTTGCGATTGATACCGCAAGGATTGCATTTGCGCCGAGCTTAGACTTATCCTTTGTTCCGTCTGCCTTGATCATTGCCGCATCTACAGCATATGTATCAGAAGCATCGATACCTTTAACCGCATCGTTGATCACATTATTTATATTATCTACAGCCTTTGTAACTCCTTTTCCGAGATAACGTGACTTATCTCCGTCTCTGAGTTCAAGTGCCTCAAATTCACCTGTTGATGCACCACTCGGAGCAGTTCCGGTTGCCACTGTTCCGTCTGCAAGAGTAACCTCTGCCTCTACTGTAGGATTTCCTCTTGAATCTAAAATTTCTCTTCCGATTACTTTTTCAATTGCAAGCTTTCCCATTGTTTTGCTTACTCCTTTCAGATTTTAAACACAGAATTCCCCTTCAGCGTACTGGCACGTTGACTTTTGATCAATTACGAAGTGAAATAATTCATGTACAAGGCGGAGACCATCGTCGATGCGAGCATCGACGATTGACGACAACGCAGTACATGGATTATTTCGCAAGTAATTTATCTAATTGTCATCTTGCCAGTACGCTAGTAGCCGATTCATAAGTCCGGCTAATCAAAAGAGGAATTCACATGATTTACTCAAGTGTTAGCAGATGCTAACACCGCATATTTTATTATAGCACATTTTACATGTCAATGAATCAGAAGTGTTTTAGGGGTTAATGAGAAATAGTATCATTTTTATCCTGTTTATGGATTATAGTACTCCCTTAAGAACTACCTTAAGTGTATCTGCCGATGCCTTAAGCGCTTCTCTTTCGCCGTCACTTAACCTGATCGGCACTGCACCCTCAACACCGCTCCTTCCTACAATTGCAGGCATACTGAGTGCAACATCATCTATTCCGAACTCGCCGTGTTGAATACTTGATACGGGAAGGATTGACTTTTCATCTCTTACAATGGCTTCACATATACGTCTTACACTCATTGCAATTCCGTAGTATGTTGCGCCCTTTTTCTCGATGATCTTATATGCACTGTTCTTTACATTCTCGGCGATCTCTTTCATTGATTTCTCATGTTCGAAATGACCTCTCATCTCACAGAAATCATTGAGCGGGATTCCCGATACGTTCGCACTGCTCCAAGCCGCGATCTCGCTGTCTCCGTGTTCGCCTATAATGCAGGCATGAACAGATCTGCTGTCAATCTTAAGATGTTCTCCGAGAAGATATTTAAGCCTTGCGGTATCAAGCACGGTACCTGAACCGAATACTCTGTTCTCAGGAAATCCACTGAGTTTTGCCGCCGCATATGTAAGTATGTCTACAGGATTAGCAACAATAAGAAGGATTCCTTCCGTGTTATATTTTGCAATCTCGGGAATGATGGATTTAAAGATTCCGACATTCTTTTTTACCAGATCAAGTCTTGTTTCGCCCGGCTTCTGACCCGCACCTGCAGTCACAACGACAACCGCCGCATCCTCAGCATCTTTATAATCACCCGCATATATCTGCACAGGCTTTGCAAAAGGAAGTCCGTGACTTATATCAAGAGCTTCACCCTCTGCCTTTTCTTTGTTCACATCTATCAGCACCATCTCAGAAAACAAGCCGCTTTCCATAAGTGCAAATGCTGATGCCGATCCGACAAATCCACAACCTACTACCGCTACTTTTCTTTCATTTAATGTTGCCATGACGCACCTCCTTTTTACTGATATACTAAGCAATCTCAGGTTTTCTGATAAGATCATACATATGGAAGTTCTCTCCGCAATTTCTTACTCGGTCAAGCTCCATTCCAAGATATCTGTACCTTTCACTCTTATCTTTATCGTCGGTATCAAGGATTACAGAAATTCCTTTTTTATCTGCCATATCATATACATATCGGAGCATCTTCTTCATAAAGCCCTGCTTCTGGAACTCTTTTCTGACTACCAGCACTTCAATCTTTATGAATTTCTTTTTTGCCTGCTTCATTCTGGTTTCAATAGAATGGCCGTTGGAAAAACATGCAGAAATGAACTCTTTCATCTTCTTGAATCCGCCGAGGGCTCTTTTCTCTGCAGATATCATCTTCATTCCGTCTACAAAGCCGACAGTTCCTACTCCTTCTCCCGAAAGAACAAGAAAGCCTTCTCTTTTCTCAGAAGTTGTATAAAGAATACCGCTTCTGTAGGCAGCTCTGATAATTCCGCCAAAGTATGTATACATACTTTCTCTGTTTGTAATGAACTTTATAAGTCCTTGGTCTTCTTTGTTATATTCATAATCGTAAAATGCGTCAGCTATCTGCCTTGAGATAGCCTCAACTTCCGAATCAGACAATCCTGCAAGTTTAATCATTTTTCCCCTTTCTTGCAACAAGGTGTAGCCTAAACTTGGGCGCAGCTTCAAGCCCCGTGTAATGCTTATTCGGATTCTTTTCATAGAGTAATGAAATCATCGGTCCTGTTCCACATCCGCAATCAAGAAGATCATGATACTCCTCTTTATCAAGCTCAGATGCAATATATGGATAATCCTCCTTACACATTTCATATATTCCCGCTTTATCTGATTCATATATTTCAGCCGCCTGGGTAAACTCTTTTACTGTAAGATCTTTGTATTCTCTGTCTGTTCTTGCTTGGAACGTTGTGATATACATAATTGCTGGTAACAGCGTCAAATGTTTCATCGTCAAAATCAAGTTTTACAGCATCCCCCTGCTGAAAGGTAGTATTTGAAACACCTTCTGCGACAGCATTGCTTTCGCATAGATTTTTGCTAAAAGAAGCATACTCTTTGCCCCATCTGTCTATTCCTATCATTCTTGCATTAGGGTTTTTCCTGGCACATGCAATGGTAAGCGCCGCGCTTCCGCATCCGACATCGAGACCTACGCCACCGTCAGGAATCTTCACATATGATGAAACGCCTTCAATTATCTGCTTTGACATCTGCCTTGTTCCATTGTAAGAAAAAGCTCTGTACATAAGAAACATCCATATAGTCATAAATGCACTCAGCACCGTAAGAACCAACAAAATCTTTCCGATTATTGTTCCGATTCCCACTAAGCAAGTTAACGCACATAACACTACTGTTGATATAAGCGCCCCTTTTATCATTCCCTTCGGCATCCAGTTTTTATAATTTGCTTTCATACTCTTCCTCCCTAACTAAACCTGTATCTTAAACATTTTTGTTAGGGCTATCTGTTACGATTTGATTCCATTTGGTTTCAGCTGTCCATATTACATGGACTGTATCAGCTAATGTTATCAAATTGTTATCATGGTGGTGTTATCACGCTAGGTTTTTTTGAAACAACTGGTCTTCAGTTCCATATACGGTTTTGAAATCACCGATTTTTTCAAACCCGTATTTCTCATACAATCCCTGTTCACCGCTCATAATATAAATCCTCTCATAACCAATGGATCTGGCATAGTCCGAAGCGACATTAATCATTCGTTCAGAAACTCTCTTTCCTCTGCTTTTTTCATCAACAAAAACAAATCCAATAAATGGTGTATATGGGGCATCATCCGGCAATTCATCTTTCTTAGCAAAAGTACAATATCCGATGATTTCTTCGCCCTCACTAGCAACGAACACGCGCTCTGTTTCCGAGAACTCTTTGTTACGCATCATCTTGGCAAGATACGGTCCGGCCTTCCATGAACAGTTTTCCGCGAAGGAAATTGTTTTGTCCCAAAGCGGATGACCATATGTCATAACTGATATTTCCACGCTCATATGCTTATCCAAAACCTTTTTATTTTATCGCCATCAACATCGATGGTCTTCTCGTATACCCCGCCATTAGCAAGAATCGTTTTCTCGCTGGCATCATTTCCCTCGTCGCAGGTCACAAGCATCTTATTGATCCCGAGTTCTTTTGCCTTTAACTTGTCCAGGCGTAACATTTCCTTGGCATAGCCTTTTCTACGCTCGGAAGGACGAACCGAATATCCGCAATGTCCACCCCAAGTACCAAGGATGGGATGATCAATATGATGACGAAGATCTATTACACCAACAATTCTGTTATCCTTCTTCCTTATTGCCAGATAAGTATGTGAAGGAACTGTCGTTCCTACTTCTTCACATGTTTTTTCGTCTTTTCTAAGAAAACATATTCGGATTCATTCGTCAGCAGAACTACTTGAATCCAATGACATGCATCCAGCAAATTGATCTTCATTATCAGCATCTTTATCTATTATTTCCTGTCTGAACGCCCATAGATCCTCGGCATATTCCAGACTTGGTTCAACAAGTATGAGTTCATTCATAATTCTTTATCTAAGCTCCTCTATAAAATTCTGTATTCTCTGAGTCGCAATTTCATCCCGTGACAATTTACGCAACTCATCGCAAGTAACCCATTTGTAAGCAGATGTCTCGCCCTCTTGAAGGATAATGCTATCTTTATCGACGTCCGTATTGCATAAATAATCTACATAATATGTCTTATGACCATAATGCAGAACTCGACCGATTTCCGTAAGTTGCATGTCCTGCATCTCGTTTATTGTAAAATCCAATCTAAGCCACCTCTATTTTTCAGCAACTACATAGTCACCATTTTTATAATTTCTCATCGATTTACTGATTCTAAATCCCGCCTTTTGCATCTCTTTAACCAAGGTATGCATATAAAATCCTTATTCCCAAATATTTCTATTGCAGTGTCCCGACTTCTAGGCAAGGTACTAACGTATACTCGTTTTAGATTAAAAACAGGAATATCATAAGACATCCGCATAATTGGTGCCTTGTCATACTGAGTACAAGCCTTATCAAACTCACAGGAACTATACGTTCTTTCCCAGTCATAAGCAACTGGTCCATGTCGTATTATAATTACTTTCAAATATCAAAATCCCCCACTATTTCACAAGCCATGAGCCTGTCTTCTTAGATCCGATTCTTTCAATCACGCCCTCGTCCAGCAATTCCTTCATTAACATTTGCACCGCTCTTCTAGATTTGTTCATCATCTCTGACAGTTCTGCTTGCGTCAATGAAGGATTTTCTTTAAGAAGCAGCAATAGATGTTCTCTATCCGAGATCATGCTTTTCTGCGCTTTATCAAAAGCGTAGTTGAGATTCCACAACGTAAGGAAAGCGCAGAAAAACTCTAGTTAATTTATCTGCGCCTTTCATATCTTTTTTTTGCAATTGCAGTAAACTCTCCCGGAAGTTTCTCGTTCTCCCATGAAGGATGCTCATCAAAACGCTCCAAAGTAAATCCGCTCCCGATGATAGAATTGATGATCTCGCTGATTGTGTACTTCCTGTAATGGCATTTAGGGATCTGCTTACGGATCTCCTCATCGTAAAATCTTGCGTGCGCCATCTCACCTTCAAAGATATCTGTTGAGAAATAACTCATGGTTGGCTGCTGCAGCCCAAGTATATCGGAAATCTTAGTAAATGGATGGAAGTCACTGCAGATCATCTTTCCACCGGGTTTAAGCAATCCGTTCATAACATTCATAAAAACATCTATATCGTGGAAATAATGAAGGATTCCACCCTCCATAATGACAACATCAAAAAAGCCGGCATACTTGTCCATATCGATTTCCATGATATCACAAACTTCATAGCCAATGTTTACGCCTGCAGCCTCAGCTGTTTCCATGGCATATTTCTTATTGGCTTCGGATATATCAAATACTGTAACCTCTGCTCCCAAAAGAGCCAGCGGAATTGCTTTCTTGCCGCAGGATCCGCAGATATTAGCTACCTTGACGCCTTCAAAAGAATCAAAGTAGTTCGCATACTGCTTTAGCATCTTCCTGGGGTTTTCTTTATCCTTTGATGCTCTTTTCTCCGGAGTCCCAGCGGTTCTTACCCAAAAATCATATGCATCAAACTCCCACGCCTTTTTATGTTGTAGACTATATTCGTTCAAAACGACCTTCCTCCTGCGGTTTATTCCATCTACCAGCGGTTCATGTTCTTCTCACACTTCTCCAATCATCCAAAGTAGCTTGTTTTTACCAACTTCTGGAGAAATATGCTCCCATTTATCTTTGTACTTCTCTTGAAGCGCTTTCTGCATTTCAAGCATTTCGTTAATCCCAAAATCTGACATTGTATTATCCCCTTTTATAATTTCAAAACTGCTATAATCTCTTCTCCATCCATATCACCAGTTTCAATAAATCCAAACGATGCATATAACTCCTTCGCAATTTGATTCTCCGGTTCATAAGATAGCCAGCAATATTCAGCCGGTCCACATGGATAGGTCTTAATAAAATCCAACGCTAGTTTTACTGCTTGCCTACCATATCCTTTGTGCTGATAATTCTTATCTATCATCAATCGCCACAAGTTATAATTACCTGTAGCAACATCTGGTGCATCTTCCCAATAATCATCCTTATCAAATCCAATCATCAAAAATCCTACCGGAATATCACCATCATAGATTCCAAAGGGATAAGCATAACCACTGGCTGTAATAGCTGTGTATGCTTCAATGATACTTATCTCGTTACTAGCTACAAACTCCCTTTGTGAATTATTGACAGATAGTTTTAAAATGTTCCATACATTTTTACCATTTATTTTTTCTAGCCTTAACATTTCTTGCTCCCAATATTTCCCTAATTATTCTTCGTTTCCAGCTAAATTATGAACACGTTATGAAATGCAAAGCACCTGAAAAACATTCTAACAAATAGCACATACCTAAACAACAAAAACTGTAATACTGTCGCATATAAAGCAGGAGCTAAACCCATCTTTTTCCTCTGATATAAAATAACGGAAGCGTGACACGCTCCCGTTACAATAACCATACAAAAAAGCCGTAGCAAATGTATTGAATACATTCACTACGGCTCATTTTATGAACTGATTTATAGTTTGCTATTTACTCTAAAATAACACCATATTTTCAAAGTGTATTGTCATTTTATTGTCACTACACTTCCATACACCTCTCAAAACCTTGTAAATACTGGCTTTGCAGAAACGCTGGTATTATTCCAGCTCCCTAACTTAACCTGTACCTTAAACATTTTTGTTAGGGTTCTCTGTTGCGATTTGACTTCATTTGGTTTCAGCTGTCCATATCACGTGGACTGTATCAGCTAATGTTATCACGGGAGTGTTATCAACACCAATCTAAACTAATCCTAGATGCTTCTCAACCAAAGAAACTGTTTCTTCTACGCTTCTTTTGGTGTCTCGCTCAATCCAGAAATAGTTTCCTGACTTTATTTGCGCATATTTTTCTGCATTAAGCGAATATAGAGTTTCATTACAAGTTCTTTTCGCACTTTCAAAATCAGTCGCACTGTGTATAAAGTCACTGAACCCCTGATGATCCGGTCTATTGCAATAATCGTCAACCAAATCGGTCGGTTCTTTGATCATAAAAACTACTCTCGATGGATCTGACAATAAATCAGCCTGTTCTACTGTCAAATGGCAATCACAAATGACCTTTGCATTTTTAGAAAGCCTGATCAAATCCAACACCACAAAATCAAGTTGTTCGCGAGTATTAGCGATCAGCCAATTCCGATACTCTTCAACAGACCTTCCAAAGAATTCGTCAGCATCTGTAAAAGTCATATTCATAGCAGGCTGATGCTCAGCATTTGACAGCAACTGATGACTTGGGAACATCTCATCAATGTCATAAACTTGAATACCATATTTTTTTCCTAATGCTCTTGATACGGTAGTTTTTCCTCCGCATGGTGTTCCGGTGATAAAATATACGTTTTTTAAATACTCTTTAATTACATTATCTTGAAATATCATAATGCTCCTTTATTTATTAGTATGCTTTTTATGTACTTTATAAGCATGAAACTAATAATAAAGTCTCATGCTATCAGATATTTCTTAATCTCAAAAATGCCACCATAGTAGTATTCTCCCTTCATTATCATTAAATAATATGTCTATTGTAGATAATCACTATCTAAATATAGATATCACATTTCTCTTAAGCTTGCAATCTGATTCACCATATATTTGGCATAATCCTTTGCATGATTAGCACTGATTACAGCTGAGTATTGAGCTGCTTTTGTACAATCAAATGCCTCATTCAATGCCTCTTTATATTCAATACTGTTTATCAGCAAAACAATTCTTATAAACATATTAAGACAGCGAATTGCTGTATATTATCATTTTCGCCGCTTGTATTCTTTCTATTGCCACCGTCTAGACAGCGATACTGTTAATAGTTACTTTTCCGCTGCTTAGAACCCCCCTCATGGCTCATTTATTGCAGCGGAATATTTATATTTTAGGTTTCCGATGCCACAAGACAGCCTCATACTTCTTTTTCAACAGCGTGATTATTTAAAATGGGATTTTCGATGTCTGGAAGTTTCAACTCCTTCAAAAAACATCGGTATTTGAAAAAAGAAAGTTTTCGATGCCCCGCGAATGGGGGCATCGAAGAATAATACTAAATAAGATAATTTTACTGATACTCCGGATTTACACTAACGCTATAGTAAACCCGCGATTTGTCTAATAATTTCGTCACCTGCAAACCACCCGGTATTATTCCAGCTCCATACAAAATATCATCTATAGATTTCATGATATCACTTTTGTTAGCTATTGCTAACATTTCCCAAAAAACAAAGAGCTGCTTTGCAACTCTTTGCTCGCTGATACGTAAAAGTATTATGCTGATCACAAACATGCTGCTTTCCATGTTTCCTCTTTAAATCCCGGAATCACTTCAGTATCTGTAACAAGAAGCGGTCTCTTTACCAGCATTCCGTCAGATGACAAAATATCCAGCATCTCATCATCACTCATATTCGGAATCTTTTTTGATAATTCCATCTCCCTATACAGAATTCCGCTTGTATTAAAGAACTTCTTGAGCGGAAGACCACTCTTTTCGTTAAGCTCTTTTAGCGTATTTTTATCAGGATGCTGTTCTTTTATATCAAGGCTCTCATACTTAATTCCATTATCATCCAACCACTTTAAAGCCTTCTTACATGTTGAACATCTTGAATAGCAATACACTTTTATCATGACTCTTCCTCCGTAAATTCATAGCAGACTATACAAATAAATAATTCATCTGACGCATTCTTTCATAGCAAATAATTCTGACTCTATCAATTATTTCGTTGCTATAGCTATCACTCGGCACATTATCAAGAACCTCATCAACATCTCGCTTTATAAAATTAAATTCAATGTTTTGACCATATAATTTTTCAGCAATTTCAAGTTGTTCAAAAAAATCATCGCAAAAAGTTTTTGGCCTAACAGAATTTATCATCTCATATATATCTCCGCCAATCGGATAATCCAACGTAGTGTCGGAAAGGAGCCCTGCGCCTTGATCAAATATCGGGCATAATCTGTATTCACCTCTGTCGTTTACCAGTACTGCTATATTATGCGTATGCCTATCCTCATTCAGGAAAAGAGAATCTATAGTTATCATTTTTGACATGTAAGCGCCAAATTTCTTTAATCCTGTTACTCTCTCTGTTTCTTCTACCAAAGCTTTTAGTCTTTTTTCCTTATCGCTTATGGTATATATCATCGAGTTCAAACTTCTGCCATAGACATTTTTGAAAAGTCGCTCTAATGTAATAAGTTGCCACCTGTCCTTAAGGAAGTTTTTGCTTTTGACACCGTGAAAAACATTGCTCTTATATTTTATGTTTTCAAGATCATACAGCAAAAACTCCTCCTCACTTAATGACGATTTCATGATCAGATGGGATATAACATACTCCGCTAATCCTTCATACCCGGTGTAATCAGCCTTATACCATTCATCACCATTTCTCCATTTCAACTGATTGCCTTTTGAAGATTTATTATCTGTTTCAATTATTTCTTTTTCAAATAATTCAACCATTGAATTACCTTTCAATTACAATATGAAACTCATCCTCTTCCATGCGACCTCCCGTCTTCTCAACTATCAAAAACGGATCGTAAAAAGGAATGTCATACTCTTTAAGCACAAGTTTCATTTTATCTCGTGATTTAGGAAAACATCTGGATTCCAAGAATTCTTCATAATCAGAAAAAGAAGGATGCTCATTTTTTCCAAAAGCCCGATACAGTAAATTATCTGTATAATTCCTGATATATACACGTTGTTCAATCTCATTAACATCGATAACTGTGCAAAGCATATCGCGATAATAATACTTTAGTCTAATCGGTGTTTTTCTCTCCGGCAAAGTATATTCCTGTTCAATTTGAGGCATACGCCTTAATATCTCGATAATCAGGACTATCGGGCCTCTTATCGGTTCATTAGCCGATTCCCATCTCTCTACAGTAGGTTTGGAAACACCAACAAAATCCGCAAATTGTTTCTGCGTAAGCTTTAGAATACTGCGGATATTCTTTACCTCAGCAGAATCTGTGTATTTGGGAGTTATATATTCTTTTACCATATAATCACCTCTGATTATATTAAACCATCATTTTGATGGTTTTTCAAGACGCTTTTACCATCATTTTGATGGCTTACACTTCTTCGCAAATATATATCCGTTTCTTTTTCGTCCAATCAAGGGCTTCTTTTTCATTGGCAAATTCTTTTCCGGTCGCAGAGTTGAACGCCTCAAGGTTAGTGATCTTTGCCATTATCACGGGATTGTCGGGAAGCACTTCTCCCATATCGAGTTTTCGAAGTTCGTCTTCCTTGTTCATTCTTCTGACGTAGTCATCGTCTCTGACACAGTAGATATCATATTTTTTCTGAATTTCATAATAACTTGGAATCCTGTCTTTAGAAAAATCGCATATCTTTTCAAAGCCCATCCAAGAATATATGGACTCATCGACAGGTAAAAGAAATATAAAAGGGATTTTCTCACCCTTAAGAAGTTCAAATGTCTTTTCAAACACGCGGGTCATATGCCCTCTGTGGCGCATACTCTCCTTGGTTGCAACCGCAACGACGTAATAACTTGGAACAACCGTTCCGCACAGATTCACAGAAAAAGGATTCAAGTGAAGCATGGACACGACTTCCCCGCCTTCAAAGCTCACTATCATCCTGTTATCCAGGCACTTATCCGAATAATAATAGTCAACAAATTCCTTGGGATCGTCAAATGCCTCCTCGTAAAGTTTTCTTGTCCTCTCTTTTTCCGCATATTCTATTATCATAAATTCTTCTCTCACTTTTTCCGTCAGATGATCTTCTCGCAAACTCTGTATTTTCTGGCAAAGCCTACAGGATTGTAACTCTCCTTGGCCTGCCGCAATCCTTCGAGTCCCATGTCGTCTTCTCTGTTTACAAGTTCCGCATCTTCGAAAGCGTTTAAAAGAAATTGCTGATTGATCATCTGATATATTCCGGGGATTTCAGGATTTCCTTTTTCTACACTGATAACCGCCATCTTTTCCCGACTGTTATATGAACCGATGGAAAACGCCTCAAGAACTTCATCGATAAAAATACCACCAATCCTGAAAGTAACTTTATCACAGTTTCTGAGTATATCTATAAGTCCGTCTTTTTCTGAAATAAGGGTTTCTCTACTCTCCGCACCCTCGGAAAGCCTTGTATCAACCCATTCTTTCATAAATTCTTCAAGGAAATATTCATCAACACAGCACATGGTCCTGTATTCCCATCTGCCTTCATATTCCTTCATAAATTTATTTATCAGATTTCTCTTCTTTTGGAACTTTTTTCCCGATAGATTTCTGAGCTCATCGGCGTCATACAGATAATCCTTAAGATCACTCTCCTCTTCTATCGTGAAGTCGGGATTGCAAAGAAGTCCCAAAGCCCGCATCGCATCTTCATCAGCAAGATCGATCCTTAGCGGACGCTTAAGTTCCTCATTAAAATACTCCCTTAGAAGCTCAAAATACTTGTGAATATCCTCTTCCCTGCAATAGGGCATTGCCGCGAAATATCCCTTGTCATCCTGCATCAATATGATCGCAGCCTCATCCTCAAGATATATTTGGGTATTATACAAGTCTTTCCAGAGATACGTATCAAGAACCGTACTGTCGCAGGTCTTGTTGTCTCTTAACGCGTATACCTCCGAAAGTTTTGCCGCTTCTTCAAATGTCGGTTTATGAAAATCAAGATTTTTTTCCATATGACCTTTCCGTTCCACGCATGCGTATTATAAATGTGCCGCAAGCTCCGCTCCGATATTGCTTTCCTTGATTCGATTCTTTTTGTACCACACATATCTAAGCCATGCGGTAAATCCACTCATTGACCAGACGATTCCGACAGACCACCAGATTCCCCAGAGTCCGATAAACGAAATCTGTGTCAGAAGAACCGGAACTATAAATCTGCCGATAACCTCGACAATTCCGTTGAGCAGGGCAAAAAACGAATCTCCGAATCCGTTGAGTACACCTCTTACAACATATATCATTCCAAGCATAACATAGAAATAGCTTGTTATCCTAAGCGCCATCGCTCCCATTGCGATAACGGCTTCATCTTCAACAAAGATTCTTATGATAGCCTCGCCAAAAAACTGCATTATCGGAAGCATAGCCGCTGAAAAAATTGCCATCAGCATCATGCTCTTTTTATAACCTGCAGTAATGCGGTCATTCTTACTTGCGCCATAATTCTGTCCCGTAAATGTTGAAAGTGCGGCGCCGAGTGTCTGATACGGCTGATGAATCAGCTGTTCAATCCTACTGGTTGCGGTAAATGCGGCAACAGCTACTTTTCCAAATGAATTAACTACTCGCTGAAGTGCCATGCATGAGATTGCAATAAGCGAAAACTGCAGTGACAACGGAATTCCCAGCTTCAACACTTTCATAGAAATATTCATATCAACCTTAAGTTCATCACGCCTGATTTTGAAATACTCATTAAATTTCATGGCATAGATAAGACAACTGATTCCTGAGACAAGTTGCGCAATTACCGTAGCAACTCCCGCGCCGACCACGCTCATATGAAGCCCGCACACGAACAGCACATCAAGCGCGGTATTAAGAAGGCATGAAAAGATAAGGAAATAAAGCGGTGTCTTTGAATCGCCGAGTGCCCTGAGCATCGAAGATGCATAGTTATAAAGAGACACAAAAACAAGCCCCAGGCACATAATCCTAAGATATGCAACAGCATCTGACATTATCTCATCAGGTGTAGCAAGCATCTTTAAAATCGGTTCAGATAAAAGAAATGCAACTATACCGACGATAATCGGAAATACCAGCATAATATAACCTGTGTTGACAATGCAGCTTTTTATCTCATCAGTATCGCCTTTTCCAAAAAACTGGGATGTTATTATTCCTCCGCCACTTCCGATTCCGTTGCACATGGCAAAAAACAGGAATGTTACAGAGCCGGTTGCTCCGATCGCAGCAAGTGCATCAGCGCCGACAAATTGTCCCACGATAACCGAATCCACCAGATTGTACAGCTGCTGGAAAAGATTTCCTATAAGCATCGGTATCGAAAATCGGATGATCAAAGAAACGGGGCTTCCTTCGGTCATATTAATTACTGATGATCTTTGTGCTTTCATTTCAAAACTTCCTTGTAATCAGAATAAAGAGTTGCCATACAACTCTTCGCGCGCCTTATCCTACATAACCAAATAGAAATTATATGCCCGTATTTTTTTCAATGCTTCTTATTTTCTGTTATGAAACATCTCAATTTTTGTCTTTTTCTTGCAAGTCGGACGCTGTTTTGCGCTTTCTGTACAATGTAAGCGTCTGGCAAATAATCAGACAATACAGTGATATCCTTGTAAAAAAATCTCTTACTATATAAATTGAACACATTGTGACATCATCAATCGTATATTTATAATTTTCCATCACGCCACGCCTTTCATTAAGCATCCAGTCAATATCATTATTCACAGCATTTATTATTCCCCATATCGAAGCAACCATAATGATATTTACCCATAATTTACGTTTTGAGCCTCGTATAAAAAAGAAATACACAGCAATTAACAGCATTATTGCAGGACAATATAAGGGTATATCACCTTCAAGACATATCGAAATATATTCCCATATACGATTTCTAAATGATCTGTTAAAAACCTCAAGCTGATTCCTAAAGTTGTAGCAAAACCAAAAGAAGCCATCGATCAAAAAAACCAAAAAATACGAAATCAAAACAATCCCGATTCTCTTTGGAGTCTGAATATCTTTTATCGCACAATATAAGCCATAAGAAAAAATTGCTATATATAACGCCTCTATCGTATAACCAAAAACATTTTCAAAACCGAAAGCTCCATAATCAAACCTTTTAGGTCCCTGTATTCCATACCATTCCATTAGATACTGCATATGCTCTATAAACCGTAGCAAAACTATACTCATATATAGAGCAATCGTAACGTTGTTAGCTACCTTACTTTCAATAACGGGACTCTTTTCCACAACTTCCGGCATATCCTCGTCGGATAACAAACTATCGATACTAAGCCCCAGTATCCGGGCTATTCTCTTTGTCGTCACAAGATCCGGATAACGGTCGCCACGCTCCCAACGCGAGATTGACTGTCTCGTTACATATAATTGTTCTGCAAGAGCCTGTTGTGACAGCCCCTTTTCCTCTCTGGCTTTTTTCAGTTGTTCCCCAAACTCAACCATTTTAAACTTTTTTATTCCTCATCTTTTAATCAACTGTTTTCATTAAGATATGTTGTGACCCTGTTCTGAATAAGGTCTGCAACTTCCTCTGCTGTCTTTTGTCCGCCAAAAAATGCTGAAGTCTCTTCACTTACAATATCACAGATACTGCTGTCATTACATCCTTGCGTCTTGATAGAAAGAACATAATCATAAAACTTCTTTATCTCATCCTGAGTAAGTGGCTTCATTTTTACGAGATCCTGTTTGGATTGGTCATAAGCATAAGCCATTCTGTCATCATCACTTCTTTCCTTTAAAGCTTCCTGTAATTGCTCTTCAAATATAGGTTTTACAGTAGAAAATTTATCAAAATCTCCGCGCTGCGAAAGAAGCATATTTCTAATTAAATCATATATCTCATCCCGGTGGCTCGTACTGCTGTTTACAGCAAAAGCATCCCCACGTATCACCGCTATATTATCGCCGCTGTTATTTGGCAAACCGACAAACTCAATATCATCATGAAATACCATCTGCTTAAGCCTTACATAATCATCAATTCCATAAAATGTATGAATATCAAATAACGCTTCATCCGCCATATACTTATCGTCAATAAACAGATAATCTGCATCGGATCCTTTTAGTTCATCCGGAAACTTATTCATAAAATTCAAAAGATCGATAAATTCAGGTCCTTTAAAATTGCACTTTTTGTTTTTCCGATCAATAAACTTATCTCCATAAAATGGCCAAATATATTCAAAAGATGATTTTTTTAATCCTCCGAAAGCAATACTGTAATCAGTGCCCATACTTTTTATAAGATTGTCACAGTCCTGATATGTAAGAGATTTTTTTCCACCTGCAAACTTAGCCCTTACTATACTCGTTTCAAAATAGAACGAGGGCATAAATGAATAAGTATTGCCGTCAATCTTCACCATCTCAGCTATATTGGGAAGGATCTCTACATCCCCCAATGCTCCGTCTTTTTCAAAAGCAGGCGTCAGATCCATCAGTATTCCCTTATCGGCATAGTTCTTAAGCATATCTTCCGAAACACTGAAAATATCAGGAGCTTTTCCTGATAATATATCAAGCTCAAACTGCTTTTGCGGATCCTCAGGATATAATTCGCAATAGTCGACTATTTTTATCATATACTTATCGCTTGATCTGTTGAATTGCACAATCTGACCATTAGAGTTGGAATCAATCCCCCAAACCGTTCCCAAAGTAATGATTGTCTTATCCACTACATCTTTTGGATCCACTTTGGTAAGTCTCACAAGCTCATCATAGTATCCTGAATCTGAACACAAACCGGCAATAAACTCATTATCGCTTAATGCTGTAGCCCTAATATCCGTCTGCCCACCCAATCCAACATTGGAATCGCTATAGTTAAGCAGCTTATCCAGTTTAGATGTCTTCATGTCATATTTATATACTCCGCTACCATCAAGTGGTGAAACATATAGATTACTTCCACCATCTGTAAAGAAAGTATATTGTGATTCGCTTCCTAAACCTTCAGGATTTTTCACGACTTCCTTTGTATCAAGATTAACCATATCCGCTTCAGATTCATTTATGTAATATATCAGCAATTGATTATCTGACACCTTAACAAGATCGGAGATGGTTCCACTTGCTTTTAAATCTACAAGCTTTTCGAAACCGTTTTTCTCATCATAGGTATAAATCCCCTTTGTCATATGACAGATAAGACCATATTTTTCATGCCATGTAATCGCCATAACATCGGAACCTTCTTCGGAAGAATCTTTCGTAGCTTCTTTGGTAAGGTCCAACCTATACAGTTCTTTTCCTGATGCATCATACTTGATAAGATAATCTTTATCTTCCTCTGAGTCTTCAGATTCTATCCTTTCCAAGCACCTTATATAAACGTTTCCGTCATTATCAAACGCAGCTGAAGATGTAAAGCATTTATTCTCTGATTTAATGTCAAAAGACTTGGCATCCGATCCATCCGGATTAAATGAAACGAATCTACACTTTCCATTATCTGTCTGAGCAATAACCTGTATTCTATCATCTTTCCTATCGATAACAGCGACTTCTTCGCCATCTTCAAGGATACCTTTTATATCTTCCTGTTTAAAAATATGCTCCTTATCAATCTTTTCTGCTTGAGCCAAAGCCTCTTTTCCTCCGGCCTTAACCATATCGTCTTTTTGGCCGCAGCCTGACGTTGTTATACAAAATGTAAACGCCAGCATACTGCTTAGTACTCTTTTCAATATTTCTGTTTTCCTCATCTACTTTCCCCTTAATAATCTCTTTTTGTACCATCTGATTACGCGTACGATGTTTCTTAAGTATCTCTTAACACCAAAAACATTACAAGAATTCGCATAAAAATAAGGTGCACCAATATGGTGCACCCCAGTAAATATCTGCGTTTCAGTTATATATACTTGATAAAACAAAAAATTCATCTAAATAAATATTTGCAGCACATTCATAAGTTTAGTTCACTATCAAATTTTTGGTCCAATAACCCCGTCCCCCAGGGTCATTGCTTCAGCAATCTCTTTTTCACCACTCAGATCAAATGCATTTCGCCTTTTTCTGTACAAAGTAACTGCCTGATAAATAATCAAAATGCATAATGCAATTTCAAGAATAGCCTGTGCCACTGATTCTTTAATTACTTGGTCCACAATAAAATACTCGACATTACTGCTGTTTGCAACTTCAAATTTCTGATACGTTATCCTTATAACAAATAAGTATATTGAATCAATTATTTTTATTGAGGCTGCGATTATAATCATATTCACCCACAATTTACGCATTCCTTTGCGGATAAAATGGAAAAACGAAGCAACTATTCCAAGAATATATGGCAAAAAGACAGTCAACACACCTCTCAATTGGAACCCTAAAAAGCTTTTTATAAGGGATTGTTTGTCAGCTCCCCTTGAATATTCTTTTATATTCGTAATGCTACTTCCAATATTGGACAAATAAAGACCACCATGATTAATTAACTCAATAGCAAAATATGTGATCAGGATAACTCCTATATGCTTTGGTGTTAATGTATCTCTTACTGCATGATACAAACCATATGAAAAAACAATCACAAGAATCATCGGCCCCAGTGCTGCCGACCACTCCGAAAAGAAACTTGAATCTTTATCAACATACCAGAACATAGCTCTCCATGCTATTTCCCAAAAATACGAAAGTGCAATAAGCGCTAACAGCGCAATTGTAAGATTATTTATTGTTTTATTCTCAACTACCGGATTTCTTTCCACCACTTTTATCATCTCCTTTCCCGATAAAAGGTCGTCAAGGCTCACTTCCAGAACCTGAGATATTTTCTTTGCCGTAACAAGATCGGGATAACGATCGCCGCATTCCCAATGGGAAACCGATTGTCTACTAACATATAATTGTTCAGCCAGCGATTGCTGAGTCATTCCTTTTTCCTCTCTGGCTTTTCTGAGCTGTTCACCAAATTCGACCATATTTAAACCAATTCCTTTCAAAACTTAAATCTATTTTTTCATCTGCGCATGATGTTATCGTAAGTATCACTTACCCCTATAAAAATTACAAGCTCCACGCCGTTGCACCCGCATAGATACTGGGTTTGAGTATTTTATTCCCACTTATTAAAAAGTATGAATAACACATGCTATTTTTCTTTCATGCTTGCAAGAATATCATCGCTCATATCGTAACTATCCCCAATTACGAAAAACACAAATAACCAGACAAACAAAAATACTCCCAAGAACAAATGATAAACACCTATAATATTTCCAAACAATGAAATCAATGCTGACATACCTATATTCCTCCCATGATTCTTCAAAAAAATATATTCAACATAAAATCTGCTTTTTCGCTTTCAAAGAAGTTATCTTCAGTATCTTTTTCAGCCGGGAATATTACAAGCAACGCATCGGAGAATAAGCGCTCCAATATGGTGACATTCGGTAAAATCAAGGTTTTAGCGTCACATTATATGTTATTTTTTTTCAAAAGAAAACACCACAGAATATCACTACGGATCTTCTGTGGTGTTACACAAATCAATGAGCTGATGCTTCAATAGGTTCTTTTTCTACATATTTTCTCTCTTATGGCTTTTCTGAGCTGTTCACCAAATTCGACCATATTTAAACCAATTCCTTTCGAGGCTATTTTTCTTTCAGATTCATAGCTGTTATTCTCTTTCTATACAAGGTATGCGTCTGATAAATAATCAGAACAAATACCGCAATTCCAAGCACAAAGTCTGCCGCCGTCTCTCTGGCAGTTGTTGTGATCATAGATGCTCCGGTAAAAAACATTCTCGCTTTGCTGATATCATGTTGTATAAATAATAAATTCCCAATTATCCCTATGATCGATACAGCTGTAATCATATTTACACACATTTTATGATTTTTTCCACGTATAAAAAAGAAATATGAGGCGACTGCTCCTATCCCTCCCGGGACGGTAGCTTGCATAAATTCAACCAATGTTTTTCGAAACCACGCCATAGTATTGGCATTACCTATAAATCCATCACTAACCGCGCAACTATAAAAGCTCGTAAAATAATAGGCTACCGTAGTTCCATCAAGTAAAAACAGTGTTGTGAAGAAGCCCACCATAACCAATCCCATTTTCTTAGGTGTCAATGTCTCTTTTATTGCATGGTATAACGCAAACGAAAAAACAATGATGTAAACTGCATTTCTTAAAATCACGATTCTTTCATCTGTTGAACCATGCATGTAATTCATCGGTCTTAATTCAGTCAAAGACTTAAATGACTGGATACAAAAAATCATTGCTCTCTCTGCAATTTTTATAAAAAAAGATATAGCCACAATAGCATAAAGAGCTACTGTCATATTATTTACCACTTTATTTTCAACTACCGGATTTCTTTCCGCCACTTTTGTCATCTCCTTTCCTGATAACAGAGTATCAAGGCTCACTTCCAGAATCTGAGATAAATTTTTTGTCGTAATAAGATCAGGATAACGTTCACCGCGTTCCCAACGTGAAACTGATTGCCTACTCACAAACAATTGATCCGCAAGAGATTGCTGCGTCATCCCTTTCCTTTCTCTCGCTATTCTTAGTTGCTCGCCAAATTCTACCATATATAAAAAAATTCCTTCCAAAAAATCTATATTCTCATCTGCGCAAGATGTTGAAGTCAGTATCTCATTTCCCATTATTTTATACAAGCACCACCTGAAAAAAGGATGCACCTATATGGTGCATCCCAGTAAATATCTGCGATTCACGACTCATTGTGCCGGTGCTTCTTTAAGTTGTTCTTCGCCATCTAAATCCATAGCTGTTTTTCTTTTTCTATACAAAGTATACGTTTGATAAATGATCAGAACGGATAGAGCTATTCCAAGTACAAAGTCTACTATTAACTGATTTGCATCAGCAACTACTCCCTCAAGGGTAGCTAAAGAATTATTTATGGTATAAAATTTTTCCAGCTTAAAACATTTAATAAATGAGCTTATTGTGTCAAGTATTCGTAGTCCGGAAGCAATTGTCAGCATATTCACCCATAATTTTCTTTTTCCTTCCCTGATAAAGAAGAAAAATGAAGCTATTGCTCCCAAAATGCAAGGTATGACATATCTCCACAATATTCTGAATATACTAATGATTATAGTCTTATAATATGATCCTACATTATTAACAGCCACACCATACTTCTCACCATCCGGATCCATTGCATGTTTGATCATTTCCACATAATTTGGAACCTGATAAAAAATTTTCAATCCGCCGGTAAACAATAAATGTGCTATAAAAAATATAAAAAGTATTATTCCTATCTTCTTAGGTGTCAATGTATCTTTTACCGCATTATATATGCCATAGGAAAAGATTATTATTAAAACTATCTGCTCCAGATTATATACAATACTACTTAAAGTAAGAGGGGAACCTCCAAATCTGTCATATGCCTTAAAATATATTAATGCTACGAATATCGCCAGTTGTATAAAAACAGGAAGCACCACAAAAGAATATAGTACACTTGTAAAATTATTAATTGCCTTATTTTCCACCACAGGATTCTTTTCCGCCACTTTCGACATCTCCTTTCCGGATAAAAGGTCGTCAAGGCTGACACTCAGAATCTGAGATAATTTCTTTAATGTAATAATATCCGGATAACGATCACCGCACTCCCACCTGGAAACTGTCTGCCTAGTTACATATAATTGATCGGCAAGAGCTTTTTGCGTCAATCCTTTTATCTCTCTCGCACTTCTAAGTTGCCCCCCAAATTCGACCATAACAAAACCGTTCCTTTCAAAATTTTTTCACCTGCAGATGTGTTTGCTTTAGTATCTCGTGTCTCATATTTTTTTTCAACAAAAAGACATCAAAAAGCGGGGCTCCATAATGGTACCCCGCATAAATACTGCATCTGAAGAAGATACAGTTCTTCGTTTACTATCAGATTTTTGGTCCTATAACCCCGTCCCCCAGGGTCATTTCTTCATCAAAAATGTCTACATAACCTTTCAGCGAAAGCGCTTTTTGACGAAGTGTCTTGGAATGTCCCCAGACCAAAATGTGGGATTTTCCTTTTCCGTTCTTGGCTTCCTGAATGAGATTGGCTGCGGCGCTGTTTCCGTCAAAGGCAACGACCATTGATGGTCTTCTCTCAAATATCTCATAGTTAAAGCTCTTGTAAATGCCCATTCCCTGAGTCTCCGTAGAAACCCGAATCCTGACATTATAAGAAAGAAGCATATCTTTTTCCTTCTCGGTGATCATGGCGGGAACAACCGCATATACAATGAAATTCTTCTTGTTGTTATCAAGAAGGTACTTTTCATATCCGGACAGCTTATGTCCTATGACAAAGCAGACTTCCTCAGGACTAAGCTTATCCATAAGGGCATCAAGCTGCGCAGCACCTTCCTTGGTAACTCTTGTAGCTCTGTTCTCTGTATTAAAGCTGCCTCCAAGAAGCACGACCGGGAAATGTGACCAGGAAATTTCTCTTATGCGATCCTTGAGTTCTTTATTGGCATCGAGTAAAAGATTTTTTGAAGAAGGTCTCTTTTTCGATATCTTAACGGCTTTCATCTTCTCAAGAAGCACTTCTTCCATATCCCTGTCTTTTATAAGAGCATTGAACGCTTCTTTCTTGGCCGCGTAAGATGCTCTGCTTATCTCTATTATCTCTGTCTCCGCCTGTTTCATTAGGCTAATGTCGTTATCAGAAAGTCCCAGCATCTTAACAAGCGAAAGCTGCTCGTCCACCGAATTTGTTCCGTAAAGAGCCGCTCCGTCGGTTCCCTGAACACACTTAAGCCCCTGTTTCAGATATTGCTTCAAAGGGTGCTTATCAAGTGAATTAAGGTTATTAAGTCGTACATTACTCGTAAGCTGAAACTCAAGAACCACGCCGTTTTCCTTAAGCTGTTTAAGGACTTCTTTTCCCTTCTGAGACCTCGGGCTGTAGGTATATAGACCGTGTCCAAGTCTCATACGCGGCATCTGCTGTCCGGGAGCAAGTGATTCTCTTACACACTGTATGCTGTGCGAGATGTTATCTTTCTGGCTGTCGTTCTCTCCCGCATGAACTCTTATAACAAACGAAGGATCTTTGGCCGCGATCTTCACTATCTCTTTAAAAGCGGGCTTCAAAGTTATAATGTCATTTATCTCTTCTCCAACAAAGTCGCATCCCGCCACATACGGATCAAGTGCCGTTGCTTTCAGAACTTCGAGATTCTGCTCAAGATAATTTGCCGGAGTTACCGCATCTTTGATGATCGTAAGCGGTATTCTTCTCATAGCGGCAAGAAATCTGATCATGACTCCCGTCTCTCTGTGTATGCTCGGCATAACCTCGTGCACCTGCCTTAGCATATCGATCGACTCATATTTTTTTACAAGTGTCGTATCGCTTATTTCTGCGTAGTAGATGCCCTGCCTTTTGTAGTTTCTTGCAATCCACAGGAGCTTATCCTGAAAAAGAGTATTGTGACAGTATTCTTCCGTTTCTTTGTCCATCAACATCTTTTCCAAAGCTCTTTTTACATCTTCGTCGGGAATCTGGGAAACGCTGTGAATATCTATCTTTTCATCACATTCTTTTCCCTTGGTAAAGATATATCTGTAAATGTAAACCTTCTCAAGATTGGTAAAAACGGCCTGTCCGTCCTTGATAACGGCAAGAGAGCCTCTGATCTTAACAATGTTCAGCTCCGCGTCATTTAAGTTATTAAGGATAAGATCCGCAAAGTTGATAAAGGTGTTGTCATCTATTTTTCTGTCAAGATATTTACCCTGAAGTTCTGATGAAGAGAACTGTCTTGCGACTTTCTCCCTGTTCTTGAGAACCTTGATCCACTGCTTCTCAGTGAGCTCGAGATTCAGTTTTTTTACATAATACAAAGGATATCTAATCTGATGATAGATTCCGAGCGCGATAAGAATATCCGCAGGAAGGTTGCCGTTCATATGCGTATGAAGATCGGTCCTGAACTTAAGATTCTTGTTTATATAAGTCTTGAAAACAGTCTTGTTAAGGTCAAGCTGATAGTTCTTGGTCTGGCTCATCAGTGTCTTGGCGATCGCCGGAACCGAAGCCATGACTTCAACTCTTTTATCCGGAAAGATCTTGGCTATCTCTACATCACGCAAGCTGAATATATAGCTCTCTTCATTGTTTCCGTCAATAAAACAGGGAACCTCGCCCTTTGCAACAAGCATCCCATTCTCATCCTCAGAAAGAGTCAGTTTGCATATTGCGGCGAGGTTCCTTATAAGGTTTCCGGTGTGATGGTTTGGCGTTGAAAGCACATACCACATCCTATCAAGGTCTTTGTAAAGACTTACTATAATATCTTTTTCATCATCAAGAAAAAAACATGTAAAATAAGTCATAAACGTTATCCTTCCTTCATGTGCTTCATAAGCTCATCAATCGTAAGCTCTTTTCCCGTCTGCTGCTCATAGATTTCGGTGAAAGAAAGTCCCTGGTCCGCAGGGTTAAGGTCAACGTCTTTGGTTTTGGCTTTCCATCTGTTGTCATCAGGAAGAAATGCATAAGCAATATTATGCTGTTCCCACTCGTAAGCCATGTCATCGGGAGTTCTGTATGACTCCATGTCTCTTCCGTGCACCTGATGCTCTTCTATCAGAGCCGAGCAGATGATCTTCATATCCTCATTATTAGAAATCTTGTAGGAGTCAATTATCTTCCAGTTGTCCTTGGTATATACCGCGGAAAATTCCTCATTTCCATAGGTAAAAGCGTAATTTTTGCCTTTTCCGTCAACATCGTGAAGCTCGATATCGGAAGGGTCGCTTAAGATTCCGTCTTCTTCCAGATTTTCTTTTACTTCCTTAGCCTTCTCTACGCCTTTTTTAATCTTCTTTTTTGCCTCAGAGTCAGCATCGTTAAAGCCTTCTATCTCTATTCCGATACCAAATTCAGACTCAAGATAAGAGCTTGCATCGGAAACAAATCCGGTCATAACGTCAGAAACGGTTGCTAGTCCCGAAGAGATATCTTCCGTCTCCTCAAACTGCGAAAGAAAATCTCCGCATCCTACAAAGCACATCACCATAACAAGCACAAGTGCCAGGATTATTATTTTGTAATTATAATTTTTTCTACCCATACCGTAATTATAAGGGTTCAGGTCAAAAAGGTCAAAAAAGTTAACAAACTACATCTTTGACACTATTATGTTTATGGTGTATTTTGGAAAAAAGAGATAAAGAAATAACGCTCAAATTAAGGAGGAGTTTTCATGTCAGATACAATTACACTTACAATTCCGAAGCAGAAATCAATTGCACTTATCGCTCATGACGGCAAAAAGCCTGAGCTTATCAAATGGTGCAAAGATAATGCCGAGACATTAAAAAAGCATTTTCTCTGCGGCACAGGTACAACGGCAAGAATGATCACAGATGCCACAAATCTTCCTGTACGCGGATATAATTCAGGCCCTCTTGGCGGCGATCAGCAGATCGGTGCAAAGATCGTAGAAGGAAAGATCAATTTCGTAGTATTCTTCTCAGATCCTCTCACAGCAGCACCTCACGATCCTGACGTCAAAGCGCTCATGCGAATCGCACAGGTTTACGACATTCCTTTTGCAAACAACAAGGCAACCGCAGACTTCCTCCTTCACTCAAGTTTCATGGATGAGGAATACGACCATGATGTTATAAATTTCAAGCAGAATATCGCACAGCGTGCTGAGACACTTCCGAATGAATAAGATCTATTCTTAAACCGATAGGTTATGCGAGAAGGTCAAGGTACCGGTATATAAGGTGCATTTTCGCATTAAGTTTTGTTCGTTGATATTCAAGGCATATAAAGACGGAGTAATTTATTCTTTCAATCCAAACTCGCCCATAAATGGGCGGGTATTCAAAGTTTTTGAGGGTCAATCATTTTGAGGGTCCAGTTTGAGGGTCTATCGTGAGGGGCTACTTTGAGGGTCTGGTTTGAGGATTTGGTTTGAGGGTCTACCGTGATAATAAACAAAACCAGAGTTAATCAGTTATTGAAACTGACTAATTCTGGTTCTTTTAATGTAGTGATGATCCTTGCACTCCCTTCGTTTCCTTGTTTGCTTTAATACCGAGCCCTGTCCGGTGCGAGCGGCGGGTCCCATGGGGCGTCGGGCCGTCGCACCAGGGCGACAGATAATGATATGCTATCCTATTGGCCACCCACTATAACCATAACAACAGCCCCGTAACACTCAGACCCTCAAAACGCTTGGCAAACCCTCAAAAAGTTTGATTATCCAAATGGGCTCAGACAGTGGATTGAAAAACAGAATAAATTACTCCGTCTTTCTATGCTCTTGAATGTTGCAACTCACAAAAACACTGTGAAAATGCACCTTATATACTCATACCTTTTACTTAATCTCATAAATGATATCCTGAATCAGGTAGAACTATTACTACAGGCCACAAACTCCCTCCTGTAATAGATCCGGATAATACCGCATATATACTTGTCACTTCAACCTTCAATCATTTCAAAATACCATTCAAAAATGATTTTGCATTTTCTTAATTGTCCACATAATGAAAATAAGTTGAAGCAGTGATATTCCACCAAAAATCACTCCAATACTACCATACCCAATAGTAAAAAAGACAATGGCTAAAATTACTGTAGCTAGCAATTTGATTACTAAACCTACAATTGCCTTCATATTATTTTTACCCATAGTTATATTACGCCTCCTCAATCAGATTCCAAAATTTTAACACACCTTCCTTTTGATGTTGCGTAAGTTTATTTATATTGATTTCTTCCTCACCGTTACTCACCACAAAATTTTCGTTATTCTCAGTTACCTTGAATTTGTTTTCACCATATCTATAAATCTTTTTTTGCGAAAAAATTGTATTATATTCAAAAAATAGTCCTGTAGCTTCATAAGCAATTCTTATTGAGCTAACAAACATAACACAAATAATAAAAACCAAATCAACAAACAACAAATACTTCCACAAATCATAGTTCTTTATTATTTGCGCATTAATCAGGCTTAAATAAAGGATTACGCCGAAATCGCAAAAAAACTGGATACCAATAAAAATTTCCCTAATAGCCTTGTACCTATAATAAGTGCTAACTCCAGATTTTTCATAAACCATTAATAAGTACGGATATACTATGATTATCATAAACACAAGAATAACTATCCCTAAACATTTTTGTTCAACAATCATATTGGGTATTGCCACAAGATAATTCCATGCCTCAACATATCCCTGCGGAATTAAAGCAAATATGTAAAACAGTATTGCACACGCAAAAACTTTATAAAAAAATTTCTTATCACTACTATCTTTCGATGAACTTACATTTTTTGAGCAATTTTGTACAAGATAGAAAAGCGCCATGAACGGCCCCGTAAAAACAAGGCAAAAACTCAAAATAGTTCTAAAAAAAATTGTCATTTTTATCCCTCGCATCCATTTTTTAAAACACACTTTTTATCAACAATATAATCAGTGACCATTGATAACGCTTCTCCCAATAAAGATTCATTATTCATATCATTAATTCCATACCAAAGTAATTTCTCAAAATCACTAACATTCGGACCTGTAAATACATCACTGAAATCTTTTCTAAAATATCCTACCGTTGCTTGAGTCATTCCAACAAGTATTGACTTTGCCCCAGTAATTACCAATTTTTCTGTGGTAATTTCCTCATGTTTTACATATCCACTAACTGAATCATATGCAAAAGTCCCGATAGAACCTCCAGCAAAATTACCATATTTTCCAGAAACACGACTATTAACATATGTAGAAACAAATCCCGCTCCAAAAGAATCTCCTTTTACTGCACTGACTGTTCCTCCAATAGTCGCATTAATAACGTGTCTGTGCTTAAAAATGGTAGCAACTGCCGTTCCAATAGACGCGCCTTCCATCATCACTGTTCCAATACCTGTAGCAATCGTAGCACCTATTGCTGCACCACTACCTGTATTAACAGCCGCTTTTCGTAAATTAGCATGTTCACCCTTTTTCCAATCCGAAATGATAGAAGCATCACATGCTACTCCCGCACCTAATGCAGCACCACATCCTACTAATAATGGCAACGATATCGGAGCTGTTGCTGTTAAAGCTGCCGCCACACCGATTGTTCCTACAGTAGCAGCTACTGCACCTACCGTTACAGCAGCAACTCCTAACCCATCATTTATGTTAAAATCTTTAAATTTAAGCCACTTTCCATTATTATCAACAAAATCTATGGGACTATTCTCACAATACAGATATTTATTTAGTGTACTGGAAGAATTTTGCAATCCCGCAAATTGGTCCTCTCCTATAAATCTGCCAATATCCGCACTATAAAATCTTGCCTGTGCAAACTTAAGTCCTGATACCTCATCTTCCTGATAGCCTGTAAAAGCAAACGGCTGGATGATATTACCGTTTGTTGTATACGCATGCTTTGATGCATTCTGATTTCTGTTGTTACGCACTTTTCCTGTAAACGGATCGATATTTCTACCGTAGTCATCAAAAGCATATGCGCTTACGGCCGCTCCATCTGTACCTGTCATGTACATAGGCGAACCAAGCTCATCCTGAAGGTAATAGAAATTGTTTCCGCTCTTTGACATTGAGATCACGTTATTATCATAAACAAAACTCTCTGTCTCTCCATTTACTGTTCTTTCAAGAAGGTTATAGTAATCCTTTGACAGATCGCAAAGGTACTCAATCCTCTCTTCTGGTCTTGTAGATGCTACTCTAAATCCAAGTCCGTTATAATGGTTCTCAAGTTCTCCCTTGTCTTTATCAACTACCTTTGAAAGCATGTTTGTAGCATCAAAAGTAAAGGTCTTCTGTAAGAGGCCGTCTATGAACTCCCTTGTCTGGTTACCACGCTTATCATAATCATAAGTCTTAAGAATTGCCTGAGAGTTATTAAGTTCCTTAGCTTCTACGAGTCTATCAAGGACATCATATGTGTAAGATGTCTTTGTCTCTGTTTCCGACATACTTGTTCTGTTGCCGAATGCATCGTATTCGTAGGAAGCTTTCGTTATTCCATCATGCGTTGTCTTTGTAAGACGTCCTATAGCATCATAGCTGTATTCATATCTTCCGGATACCTTATCAAGACCGCGTCTGTTTCTATCGATACCACTGATGAGTCCAGAGTTATTGTATGAATAGAAGTATTTATCAAGCACCCCTTGCTTATCGGTACTTGTCATACTCTCAAGATTTCCACCGGGCATGTATTTATAAGCCTGGCTTACGCCGTTAGCAAAGTTCTTGCTTACAAGTCGGCCAATCTCGTCATAAGCATAGGTTGTTTCTTCTCCGTTTCCGATTACGCTGCTCAACTGAAGTCTATCATCATAATTGTAGATGACTTCTCTGCCATCAGGATATGTGAGCTTTGTTCTTTCACCTGTAGCACCGTACTCATAAGCTACAGTCCTGTTCTTAAAGTCTGTTACTTTTGTCAGGCGTCCTAAGATATCATTTTCAAGGATTGTCTTTCCATACCAGTCATTTATCTGATTTAACTGATTAAGCTCGTTATATGAGAATGCAACACTTCTTCCGTCAGCATATCCTACCTTTGTTACTCCGCCGGCATTGTTATACTCATATGTTGTTGCATAGTTATCCCTGTCAGTCTTTTTCTTAAGTCTTCCATACTGGTCATATTCATAAGTTTCCTTCTGACCAAGAGCATCTGTAACTTCCGTAAGCCGGCCTGAAAGGTCAT
Organism: Butyrivibrio sp. AE2005; assembly: GCF_000686965.1. Taxonomy (NCBI): domain Bacteria; kingdom Bacillati; phylum Bacillota; class Clostridia; order Lachnospirales; family Lachnospiraceae; genus Butyrivibrio; species Butyrivibrio sp. AE2005. Next base: position 362 of record NZ_JMMD01000019.1, on the reverse strand, counting down.
AGCCATAGATAGTCACATGACCGTCTTTTCCTACTGTAGGGAAGATGTCACCTGATTTTTCTTCTTCACTTACAAGCCCTTCTGCTCTGTGAACACTCTTAAGATTATCAAGCGCATCATAAGTATAGGCTGTCTCATTTCCAAGAGCATCTACTACACTCTTAAGGCGGCCTGTAGGTGTGTATGTATAAAGAGTTGTGTTGCTTCCGTCAATTACTTTCTTTACTCTTCCAAGTGCGTCATATTCATATTCAACACATCTTCCATCCGAGCCTGTTACTTTATTTACTCGGCTAAGAACATCATAGCCGTAATCAATCTCATAACCGTCAGCAAATTTTCTTGTCTTAACTCTTCCTGCT
>NZ_JMMD01000018.1:0-82501 GCF_000686965.1 Butyrivibrio sp. AE2005 | reverse complement strand
TAATGTTTGTGATAGTCTGTGACTTGCCGGTTCCGGGAGGTCCCTGAAGCACAAAACTCTTGCCGGTCTTTACCATCTCTATAGCTTCAATCTGACTGGAGTCCGCATCGACAACAGTATGTAAATCTATAATCTCGTTTTCTACTCGGTCCTGTTCACCATCTCCCATAAAGTTCGGTCTCTCAACAGGTTCACCCAAGAGCAGCCTAACGTTTCTGTTCTGTAGTATCTTATCCTCTTTACTCAAGAGATCGTGATACATGTTAATTTTTAAAAATGAGAAAATACCAATCTTACACTCAGGAGTAACCTGCCAATGGAGTCTGGATACAATTTCCTGCACTTTCGATATGTATGATGTAAGTGACTCATCTTCTTCATATTCCGGAAGCGTAACACCATACTGTGCACTCAAGAAATAATTGAAAGTTGGATTTACAACAATGTCATCCCCCGTAAGCTCTATGAAATAAGGGTCTACTGAAGACTCATTTTTCAGTGTAATAGGCACAAGAAGAAGTGGCGCTTTGTTGATGATGTCAGAGTCTTCGCGCTCTTTCCATCGTATAAATCCGAATGCCATATACGCAACATTCACACCTGTTTCCTCAAGGAAATCTCTTGCTTTTTTATCAATGTTCCTTACAGCGATAATCGGATTTGGTGTCTTGGCATACACCAATACCTGATTGGCCTTATGAATCCTAGAAGAATAGAGTGCAACATAATCACTCTTCTTCATCTTATCCGAAGCTATCGTCTCCTGCGTTTCATCAGAAGAAGCGTTTGCTGACAAAACAGCCTCCTGATCATCTTCATAATCAGCAATCTTAGGATCAAAAATCTCAAATGATGAAGTGCTCAGACACTTAGCAAAAAAAGCCTCTCCATCAGGATAAACCACCTCAGCAGTAGATGCTTTGGTGGTTCTGAAATTGATCATATTATTACGCTTGCCTGTATCAAGCAATTGCTGAGCCCAACGCTCAAGTTTCTTGTTATTCATATCTCCTCATTTTTGATATACTTCTGTATTATTTTTGCGCCTCCGGCAGAACTTAAACCTGCGAATTTTCCGCTTTTTTTCCAATCCTCACTTACTAATTTACTTTGCTTTATTATTCTTTCAAACTCGCCAATTCCATTTTTATAGCAATCCGAGATAAGGGTGTTTATTGCTGAAACCCCCATTGTTTTTTGAATATAATATGAATCGTCATAATATGTTTTTAGTATTTCACCTGAATCATATATTTCATTCGAAGTATAAATATTCCATTTTTCAAACACAATATTCCAGCAATTACCTATTACTTCTGCTAATTCTTCCGCTTTTAGATCTAATACACGTTTTTTTTGGTCAAACTCACTATTCTCTATTTTGCTTAACTCATTTTTAATTTCATTTTTGCAAATAGATTCTATAGAATCGTAAAACGCCTTTAATCCTACGATTCCTACACCATTCTGTGAATTTACATCAAAAATAATACCATTTTCCCAATATTTGCACGCTTCACCAGAGTTTATTTTTTTTATCACACTGATAATAAGGTAATTATATATGTTGACCTCACTAGGTTTTTCTTTTAAATCATATTTATATTCCGCAAGCTTAGTCAAATCCATTTTCAGTGGTTTTGCTTTGGAATTAATATTAGTAAATGCAGTCACCTCTGGGCGTCTATAATTTGGTTCTAAAAGCATTATAATAACGCTGACTTGATATTCGGCAATGTAATCAAGTTTTCCATCTTCATTATATTCCCCATAAGCCTTCTCGAACCCTTTTATTCTATGCTGTCCGTCTATTACTCTAAATTTATGATTTAGCTTTTCCTCCCTAGTTGTAAACTTGATTAATTCATTTGATTTATTCCTCTTAACTACATCCTCGTCAAATTCTTTTTCTAAATCATCAATATTTATCCCCAAAACTATTGCGTTTGTTGTAACTTGACTATTAATGTCCTTTAATAGTTCTTTTGCAATTTTATTATAGTGCATCGGTTTTGGCGCACGTTGATAACCATACACTGGATCTGCACCATTATCTGTATTTTCTCCATAAATTAAGACCTCATAGTTATCCATAATAAACTTCATCGGTAATACTGTTGTAATAAAGCTTTGCTTACCCTGTATATATTTTATCCCATAAAATTCCATCTTTTCACTCCTTCTTATTTAGAAGCATTCAATAATAAACATATTAGATTCTCAGGTTTTTCTTTTCCTGATGAATTAATATTATTTTCTTTATAGCATTCTGATATATCTCCACTTAAATCATTAAAGATAAATCCTTCTATTTCTTCAGATTCATCAATTATTTTTTTTATTTTCCCGAAGTATTCCAAAGGATTTCCTTTTCCATCTAGCATATATTTTATAACAACCGTTCCTATTGACTCTCTTTTTGTATCAGTATCTTCGTCATCCCCCTCTTTATAAATAATTTGTGTCCATTTATCGTTTAATCTATCGTAGAATGAACTCCAAAAAGCATATAGCATATCCATCTTATCTTTATTGAAAAAAAAGCATTTAGTTTTACATATAATCGAATCCTTACATAATATTTCAATTACTTTGTCTATAAACCACACTTTAAAATTCGTCTCACTGCCACTTCTATTAAATTGCTCTCCAATTATACTTGAAAGCATCTCACGAAGAAACTTTTCTAATTCTTTTTCATTAATTTCTTTATACCCTTCTTTATTGCAATTTGCTATCCATTCATAATATAAACTTTCAAATACAGAAAATTCTATACTTGCATTTCTAAGCGTTTGGTAATTTTTATGCAAAACTGATTCTCTAAATGATTCACAATATTTAAATTCTGCAATATATGAATATTTAGAATTATCTTTTTGTGATAAAACTTTTACTTTCGCAGTGTCATTATCACAACATTTATCGAACATTGTATAAATACTTTTTCGGTATTCCGTCAAAACATAGGATGACCCCAGCTTTTCTCTAAGAAGATTTACATATTGCGTCCTTAAGTATTGGCTAAAATCCATTTCTTCAACTTTTTGGTCATATTCTTCATGGGAATTTCTAACATTAAGCATTAACCCATCTATCTGTTCCAATAAATCTCCAATTTTATTCATTACTTCTTTATTGGTTCCTTGAATGTATGAAAAATTAAAATCTTTATAGAACAACATATGCTCGATATCTGCCCATGCTGAATCAATCTTACTTTTTATCTGTAATTCAAATGGATATCCTTTATATGTACCTTTTATTCGATATATTTGTCGCCCATTTTTCATTTTTTGAGGATTATTCCTAAGATTATTGAATGTAATAGCTGCATCATTAAATTCACTTTCATTTTCAGCTATAAGCTTAAGCATATTACCACAATCTTCTGCAAGAGAAACCAAATATCTTAATCCAATAAGATCATCCATATTATTCTTTAGAACATTTATTATTTTTCTTGGTGTTTGAGCTGCTTTTAAATCATAGAATATTTGATCTCTAATTATTTTTTCTCTTAAACTATCTTTTCCCTTTATCCTGCTACTTAATTCAAAAAGCCTTATCTCTTTACTAGAATCATTTTGGATAAGAAGGCTATAGTCTTTGGCATGTTCTTGAACAATTGTGTCAATTATATTTTTTAACTTTTTCTCTGCTGTCTCTAATTCTTTATATAATTTTTCCTGATATAAATCAGAAGCCCTTTGAGCAATATCACGGTAATCTTCATATAACTTTTCTGTATTTCCCATAACAGTACATATAATCCAATTACTATTTTTACCGGCAATTGAACTAATCCTTTCTTATTTTTTGTAGATTTTATAAAACGTCCAATAACTTAAAAGTCGCTCGACCATAGGTAGAACGACTTATTTTCAATCTTCATTTTCTATAATACTTGATATCACTGGCTCCATCTGCTTTACAAGATTAACAACCAGCGCATTACCCATCATAAACTTACGCTTATTTACAGGCATTTCAACCTTCTCGCCATCAACAAGGCATTCCTTCGTCCAGTTAGAAGGAAATCCCTGAATCCTCTCCATCTCTACAGGAGTAAGTAATCTTATCTCTCCAGTCTGCTTATCTCTGACAATATGAGTAGTCCTGCTAAAGGATCCTTCGCTTGTAAGCATCGTTCTTGCAGGTTTGTTATACTCATCAATCATAGGAATCGGACCTTCAGAAAAGGCATACTCATGCCCGTTCTTAGCAGTTCTGGAAATCTTTTTTCCACCTTTAAGATACTGCCAAGTCTGACGCTCCTCTTTTGTCAGCTTCTGCTTTGTCTCATCGCTATGTGTGACATCAGGGTTTGTATAATATAATCTTTCCTTAGGAATAAAGAAAGATGCATCAACTCTTCCGGTCTCCATTACATCACCAAGTGTAATCTGCTTACCATCATAATAAGGTACAGTCTTTGCTGTATAGATTGTTCCATCGTACATCATTCCCGAATTTTCAAAATTGAAAGTAAAGGAATCCGAAAGCTCTCCGATACCCTTTGGAAGTTTGCCAATCTTTACATACTTTGCATCAAGCGGATCTACCGGAAAACAAGTCGCGAAAAATCCCTGTGAAAGAATAACCTTTGCGATACTGTGTCTATGAAGCTCGTCACCATGCATCGCGATATAATTTGCATCTTCAAGAACCTTCTTTGCATACTTAGTATCATTTCTATAAGCAAAAATAAAAGTACGCCTTCTTCTCTGCTGATAACCATATTCAGCAGCATTGATGACTCTCCATTCTACTGTATATCCAAGATCTCTAAAACAAGCCAAGATAATAGCAAAATCGCGTCCTCTCTGATTTGCAGGACTCTTTATAAGACGATCGACATTCTCAAGCAAAACAAAAGGAGTATTCTTAGCTTCGAGCATATCTCTTATGTCCCACCAAAGAACACCTTTCTTACCCTCTAATCCCTTAGAAGTAGCAAGAGTTGAAGCCACAGAATAATCCTGACACGGAAAACCTCCGACAAGTAATGTATGATCAGGAACTTTGTTTTTATCAACTGCATTTATATCTTCATTAGTAGTATCATTTCCATCAAGGTCAAGACATACGCCAAATCTGTTGACATAACAGTCATGAGCCCATTGTGTTTTTTTATCAGCAGGTTCCCACTGGCTGAACCAGACTGTTTTCCACTTTTCAGGTTTCTGCGCATCCTCAACTGCGGATATCGAATTTAATCCACATCTGAATCCACCAACACCTGCAAACAACTCACAAACCGTTTTCTCCATTCCCAACAACTCCAATCAAAAAATATATCTAAATCGTATCACAGAACAGTCTTTCGATCAACTATTCCATCCAAAAAATAATATCACAAAGCCCCAAATTGATCAACTCTTGACATTCATGATATTGCAGTTTTCCCCATCATTTAAGCCTTTGATCAATCTGTTCCAAAATATACGTATTGTTTAGCCAAAAGCACTGCTTCGGATATTCTCTTCCATCCGGAAGTTCATAAGTATCTTTTGCGTTCTGAGCATGTGGCCTTACATGGCTAACTCTGTTCTCAGTTGCTTTAGGAAAATTATTATGATTGATGCCGTTAATCTTCTCAACCTTAAGCCCTTCCTTCAACACCTGAACTGTTCTTTCCCACATCTGTCTCACATCATTTTCAAGATCTTTATATGGAATATTCCAAAACTGTGCTCCTTTGAGATGAAGCTTCTCATTCTCATCAAACTTATATACAACAAACAAAAATCTTGTTTCACGCAGGTAGTTCCCGAATGTTGAATCATCCCATTCTTCCTGCACAAGCTCCTTGAACTTAAATGTCGGAAAAGACATACTCTCTTTTATCTTATTATTAGAGCCTATCCGAATTGTCTTCAGGACAATATTCGCCTTCTCAAATTCTTCTGCCTGATTACTTTTTATCCCAAGAATCCTATATGCTAACATTGCCCCAAGATTTTTTGCTTTCTTAGTAATATCAACATCAAACTTCTCGCAAAGCTCATCGACAGAATATCCCGCATACTCACCGATTTTATTTACAACATAATCTTCAAACGATTCCACAGAATCATCTTTGACTATAGGCTCGTAAGTATCTTTGCCTGGAATAATATAATTATTAAGTACATACGTCATATATGAATTCTTGAACGTAAATGCTCTAGGCTTTGCAGGAATATCGCTATAGGGTTGCTTACGTCTTACTTCTGATGTCGAAGATTTAGTAGCTGCTCCAAGATACAACGTATCTCCTTCAGAAAGTTCATGCGCTTTTCCTGCTCTTATCTTTTCTACGATTATTTCATAATCATGCTTGATGATCTTAAGATCTTGTTCCGGCGGTGTAAAGAGTTTTGCATATCCGATGCGATAATCAAGATTAAACTTGACCTCCTGCTTATAGAGATAATAGATAAGCAATATCAGCTTTGACTTATTCCAAAAATGGCTTGTCTCAAAGTCCTCATTTACAACAGTCATGTAATCTATCATTGTAAGGATCAGGCGTTCCTTAGCTGATAGCGTACCATTCTTATTTTCTTTGTAAGGCGTAACCTTCAGTTCAACACCTGCCTCCGGAAAATCAGCTCTTGCATCACTATTACAAGAATAATGAAAAAAACATTCTTCGATTATCTGTCCGACATTTCCCTTGTTGCGTTTAGTCTCTGCAACATCTGACTTACCATATGCAGCTTCGTCTTCCCTGATTGCATTAGAATCATCTTCCATTACTTGCCTGAAAGAACTGCCGATAAGTTTCTGCGCATACGCTTCTATAGATTTTGGATTGGTTCTGTCATATCCAAGTTCAATATTTACATCCATGTAGTTCCCTCTTACATTATGTGTTCTAATCAATCTCACCTATCTTAAAATCAAATATTGCTTCCTCTATCACTTTGATACACTCATCCGTCTTTTTTAGGATATCTTTTCCCCAGAAATGTATCACCGTCCATCCAAGGAATAAGAGTTGCGCATCTTTCTCTTTATCCCTACTTCGATTTCTTTCGATTTTCTTTATCCAATAATCAGGATTCCTCCCCTGCTCAAGCTTAGGTTTAAGAACTTCCCAATCCTTTCCATGAAAGAATTCTCCATCACAGAATATGGCAATATGATATTTGGTGAGTGCTATATCCGGGCATCCCGGTATAGCTTTATAATTCTTACGGTATCGATACCCTTTACTCCATAATGCCTTGCGGAGAACGACTTCAATCTTTGTGTCTTTACTACGAATCTTACTCATGCTCCGCGATGTTTTTTCAGTTGTTATTCCATGAAAACGTGGTTCTCTTGAAATCATCATTATGCATAAAAGTCCTTAATCTTTTTAAGCCAATCGTCAATATTCTTTACAACATCTTTCTCTCCCTCAAGATGTGCCAATACATGTCTTGAATTCAATTTATACATAAAACATATGACTTCTTGCGCAGTCCTTTCCTTCGCCTCTTCACTAATAAAATTCAAATATTCTGGATCCTGCAGCGCTTTAACCCTTTCTTCCATATGGCTTTCACCATGCAACACAAGCCGATACATTAGATTCTTAAAATACTCCACATAATCTTTATCATCTATACATGCTAAGATTGAATCATCAATAGATACGTCTTCTATTCCTTTTTTATAAATAAATGTAGAAAAAGCTTCAAGAATACGTCGCATAACATTTCCAATCGTATATTCATATCCATTCGCATTTCCGCACGCATATCCATATACAGTTTTAATTAGTTCACTATATTCATTGGGTTTTCTTGCTATTGGAACTAATTCTTTATTCTTTAATTCTCGAACATTAAAACTTAGTCTTTTATTCCCATGACTCTCGGCATTAACTTCTTTCGAAATCTCATCTGCGATTTTTTGAAAATCATAATAGCACTGCATATCATGAGTCATCACAGCAACCTGGCTCTCATCATTGTTTTTGATTATCGATGACACCTTATCCTTTAATAACGACATTATTCCAACTTTATTTTCAAAATCGAAACTTGAAACCGGATCATCTATAATAACCACTGATTTTTTTGCGTATCCGTCTTTTGCTGCCTGATTAGAGATTAATTCAGTAAAAAAATAACATAAAGCAATTATGTTTCGTTCTCCAAGCGATACATTACTTGGCTTAACCGATATTCCTCTTGAATACAACACATACTTCTCATTTTCAACTTTAATTTCAAGCCTATCTTTTGAAAAGAATACATATCTCAAGCTATTATTGATAAGATTGACTGCTATTTTTATATTTTTCTTTTTTGCACGTAATAGTTCTAGAACCTCACCTTTTTCTTTTAGCTCTTTATTTGAGTTCTCTACAGCTTTTTTTGCTGCTTCCAATTCTTTTTTCGCCTGCTCCCAGCGATTAATATCGTTTACCACTTCATAATGAGCAATTAAGGCATTATCTTCAGAAAGTTTTCTTTCTAATATTCCAACCTTTCCTACCGCTTCATTATACTTATCAATTTCGTCCTGCAGCTTTTTCCTTAATTCTTCATATTCTTCCAACCTATCTTGCAATTCCGTCTCAAAATCGAGTATCGGTGTATATGGATGATTAATCTTCTTTAATATTATTTCACGAATCGCGAATATTTCTTTGTTGATTTCTTCAATTTTATTTCTACAAGCTAGGACCATTTTTGAATTCAATGCTTCTAAACCATTAAAATCAACTTCTATTTGCTGAATGATGCTTTTTTCAAGTTTTTCCTGATGTTCGTCAAATTCTTTTGATAAAACCTTTTCAATACTTCCAATCAATCCCTTCTTGTATTCATTTGAAACCTCCTGAAAGCAAAATGGGCAATGAGCGGTTTTTTCTTTAGAGAATATTCTTCTCATCTCATTTACATTATCAGCTTTACCCTCTTCTATCATTCTAAGAATTTTTTCTTCTCTATCACTTAATGAAGGGCTCTCAACTTTTTGCTTTAACAACGATTGTAACTGCACCTCACTAAAATCAACTTGTAGTGCCACCGTATTATTGATTTTTTCTGCTTCATTATCACGTACTTGATTCAGCAAAAGTAGATTTTTATCAAATCGATTTTGTATTATCCCAAGACTTTCATCCGGCTGAAGACGAATAATACTATCCATCACAGAATCAGTCACACTAGCATTTCTTTTTAAATTTTTAATTCTTTTTTCCCTATCCGCCCAATGAATATCGCCTGACAGTCCTAAATTTATTTGCATCCTACAATATAATTCAGACTTAGGATTCTCTCTATCTTGTAGTTCTTCAAGCTCATTTTTTAAATTACAATTCTTTTGGGTTTCAGCTTCAATCTTTAGCTCAATATCTTGTATCTTCTCTTCTAATTCTCCGAGCTCACCTAAAAGTACAATAGTTTTAAGTCCATCCTCTTTTACTTTTACTCTTGTATTAACATAATCTTCATTAAAAATATGAATATCTTCTGTATCCGAATAAGCTACACCAGTATCATCATATAAATTGGCATAATCAATGCCTTCAACATTCTTTCCAGCAGCATATTTCACAGCATCTGCTATGGTACTCTTCCCTGATCCGTTCTTTCCATATATAATTGACAGCCTATTATTTTCAGGAAACATTTCAATATTTGCTTCATCATCAAAATATCTACCGCGAAATTTTATGTTCTTTAACATTTTCCCTCCCAAGTCTCCTCAACAAAAATCATTCTAGTTTAACAAATGTAAAACATCTCATAAATACGGCAAATCATTAGAAAAATTATATCATATCATCAATCAAATCCGCTTAAATAATGTACTTCTTCCTAAACTTTTATAGTCAATCATTCTCTACTACTTTGTTGTACATATAGGTACAATTAAAAAAACGGGGAGCCCTGCATTTCTACAAGGCTCCCCAAATCAAATTCCACTATTTAAACGGAAGTCCTTCAAATCCTTCTGGGACTTCTGCGTACTCTTCTTCGGCTTCAATACCGGAAGAGTTTTTGCTCTCGGCAAATTCGAGTTGTTCAACGATTACATCGGTGGTAAAAATTCGAGTTCCGTCCTTTTCATAGCTGCCTGTTTGGATGCGTCCAGTGACAATAAACTTGGTACCTTTCTTGCCATACTTCTCAAGGAAGTCTGCTTGATTTTTGAAAGAAACAAGATTTATGAAGTCAGCTGATTGCTCATCATCTTCGCGTTTATATGTTCTGTTGACCGCAAGGGTACATCTTGCCACCTTCTTGTCTGAAGATGCATTTCTTATCTCAGCATCTCTGGTAAGACGACCTGCCAATATTACTTTATTCATCTCAAATCCCTCCTATCAAAACTAGGCGTAGCGCCGCTTCTGAAGAATCCCTACGAGGGCTATTAAAAAAGTGGCAAGCAGTGCATTTGTGGGACAAATGCTCTTGCCGCTTGTTGAGGCGTACCGCCCCAAACCCCTTTAACCGAAAAATTCGGAACGGCGCTAACGCTTAATAACTTCGTTTTTATATCACCGAGAAGGCTTCGACCTCTCGATTTTCTTTTCTGTATCTTTTGCTCCAATCTGCAAAAACATCTCCACGTTTCTCTTAGCTTCCTGAAGATTTTTATTATCATCCCGCTTAATGTAATAGTCTTTGTATAAAGATTTTTTCTCTTGCAAGAGACTTCCGATTTCATTGTTCAGCTCTTTTATTGAAGGAAGCTTTTTTCCATATTCGTTAAAAGCATTTTTTGCCGCTCTGCACTTTGTGATTTCCTCACGATGAGCTTCAAAAAACTTTTTGCTGTAACGAGATTTCTTGTATTCTTCGAAAACAGCTCGCGTCTTATTGAAGTTGATCATGTGTTTACGAAGCTTTCCCAGCCCATCAATTTTTGTTTCAAGAGTTCTTATGCCATCAGTAAGTTTCCTAAAATCTTTAGCCGATACATCTGCCTTTTCCTTGAGCTGCGCATAACTTCTGATTCCCCTATCATTCAAGAAGAGCAAAGTTTTCATCATAGCCTTATTGTTGAATTTTTTACTCCAGCGAACATAACCTATACCCTTTCCCTGCCTGATTTTTTCCTGAATATCAACGAGAAGGTCAAAAGAAATATCTTGCTTGGAATCTTTAATCTCAAGACTTCCTTCAATCTTATTTTTCAGAGTTTCCAACGAATACTCTTTTCCCAAAGATCTGAACCTGACAAAATTTTTCCTTCCATGACCTCTTAGTGCCAAGTGTTTTCCGCGCTTTATCTCATACCCCGATTTAACAAGTTCGGATAAAAGAGCTTCAAGATTTTTGGGCTTACCTTCAAGAATCTTATCAATGGCATCTCTTATATCCTGCCGATAGCTCTTTTGATAGATTGGTTTCTTTCCCTTATGCTTGTAAGGTTCTATTACAGATAAGCCATGCTCAAGACAGATCATGTCAGATAGGCGCCTAAGACCAATCCCGCAAAACCATGAATCTCTGAATTTCTTGTCACAATGCAGGTTGACGGAGTTATATATAACATGATTATGGATATGATCCTTATCAACATGAGTGCAACATATGAATTGATGATTTCCTTTGGTAAACCTCATGGCAGTTTCGTAACCGATTGCATTTGCTTCTTCAGGCGTAACTTCGCCGGGTTTAAAGGATTGTCTGATCTGATAAGCAATAATATCGCCCTTATATTCTCTGCCTGTAGTTCTTATGTATTCATTTCTTGAATCCAAGAACTCTTTTTCCACAATATCCACATTGCAGGCATAGGCAGTTATGTACTTTCCATCTTCGGTCTTATCTTCATCCTTGGCATAATCCGTTCGAGCAGCCAAGCATTGTCCCACCGACTTTCCTATATTCTTATGCATAGCAATCAGTCTCGTCGCTGCCATTTCCGTTTACCTCATTTCACTCATTGCATGTTGTTAAACTTATCGAGAATTTCTCCCAAAAGGCGGATAAGCTCCTTATGAGATTTCTGCAAGCTTTCGATATCCGCCTTGTAGATACTTCCGGTCTCGTTCGCTCGTCTTGCATATTGATTGAGATTATTACTCTCGATACTTACAAGTCTCCTTAACTCCCTAAAGTCGGACATGTCCACTTCTATCACATGCCCCGTTAGCACAAGTCTTCGTATATAGGCACTGATATTTTTTTCGCCTACACGCCCAATCTTTTCACTGATTATCTCCTGCTCTTCCGGTGTAATTCGCACCTTCAGATTGATCACACGTTTACTCATCATCCCTCACATCCTCTGCTTCAATCCTGTTAAGATAATCATTCTCATCATCCATGTAGTCCACATCGGGATCGGGTTCATCCTTGGGCTGCTGTCTCTTTTTCTTAAGAGTAAAATATGCAAATATCATTCCGATCGCAGTAATGGGAAGAACGATAAGAAGCAGAGTATAGTCTTTCTTCACAGGCTCAGGAACAGGTGTCGGCTCTGGTTCTGGAATAGGCACGGGAGTCGGTTCAGGCTCAGGCTCTTTTTCCTCTTCCTTCACAATTTCCATATACTCTTTTACTTCCTCATCATCCATCAAAGTAAGAAGGTCTCTTTCATCAACCATATTCAGGAAATGAACATTCTCGTTACCCTCATCATCTCTGTCGATTATGATGTAGAAATAATTTCCGCTCTTTGTAACGACCGTTATAAACTGCTTGCCGCCACACTCTAAGCTTCCGTAGTCATCCACAAGCTCCATATTTCCGTCAGGTGTAAGCGGCCCATATTCTTCAGATAGCTCATCCGTTTCTTTTCCCTCACAATCATGGAAATCATTTCCGCATACCTTGCACTCTTTGTTGATACAATCCTCGGTACACTTTGTTTCACAAGTACACTCCGGTGCATTCGCAAATACATTTACCGGAGTCATTCCAATAAAAAGAGCTGCAGCACCCGCCACAGCTTTCATACCAAACTTATTAAGCTTAAGATTCTTCATAACCTGTTTCCTCACTTTCATCATAGTCTTTATCCAAGTCCGCATCGTTTACATTTGCAGTACCCTCTACAGGATTTCCCGACAAAAGAGCTTCCAACCTTCCGTCAGCCGCTATCTGAAGAAGTTTAGCCAGCTCTTCGGGGCGAAGTTTTCTTTTGGCAACTTCCGATATGATCTGGTTATTCTCAGCTTCTTTTAACTTACTCTCACAAACCTTGACTCTCGCCTCAGCTTCCGCTCTTCGCATCTTGGCTCTCTCAAGCTCATCTCTTAATCTATCAATTCTCTCAAACATAATTACCTCCCTTAACCATTGATTCTTCCGTAAGTGTAAAAGTGCTTTCGCCAATAGTTTGTATTTATAGACGTATACTGAATCGGATTTCCTGCATGAAGCATCATCCCATCCCCGACGTATATTGCAACGTGACTAGCACCCTTCACATCATAAGTTCCTTTGAAAAAGATAAGGTCTCCCGGCTGTGCTTCCGATGCAGAGACTCTTGTACATCTTCCAAGAAGTCCGTTCGCAGTTGTCCTTCCGACATTCCATCCGTTGTTGCTATGATTGATTACCCAGCACACAAATCCTGAGCAATCAAACGACGTTGAAGGTTTGCTTCCTCCCCAGACATATGGATATCCAAGATACTTCTCAGCCTCTCTTATCATGTTGGAAAATCTCGTATTGGTAAGAGCTTCAGGTGGAACATCATACTCACCGTATCTTCCCGGCTCCACTATGGAATAAATGTCATCCTCAAACAGATATCTCTTATTCCCATAGGTCTCAAGAAGAACTTCGTACCTTGCCATTTGGTCTGCAGATAATCCAAGACCTCTTATGACGGTATCCAACGTTCTGTTGACCAAAGTAACCTTCAGAATCTTATATTCATACTGGATTCCCGTATCATCATCCGTTCTTGTCTCAGTAACAGAACTAAAAGAAAGATAATACTGACGCTCAAAGATCTCCGTTAATGTTGCTCTCACGATATTGCCTTTATACTGCTCATAGAGGACTGTAAGCACCGCCGCAAGCTGATACGGATTATGCCCGATATTATCAAGATAGTATTGATACTCGTCATAATCGGGATGAACATCCTCAACATTATCTATTATTTCCTGAAGCGTCTCTTCCATTTCCCTGTAGTCATCCTCAACCTCGTATATGTCATCATCGTCGGATGTATAACTTGTTGCGACTCCCACATGCGAAGTACCCGTAAGAGCGGAACCACATGAAGAGAAAAGAGCTCCGATAACAAGGATAAGAACCAGCACCACAAAAACAACAAACCATTCTTCAAAGTGTTCCGCTAAATATTCAGCAAACTTTCCCGTTAAATCTTCTGCTTTATCCACAAACTTTCTGCTGATATCCCCAAACTGATTTGCCGCCTCTTTGGAACTTCGATTCTGTACCTTTCTCTGAGTCTCTTTTTTTATCCGTGCGCGCTGCCTTGCTTTTGATTGAGGATTGGATTCCGACTTCTGAACTGCTCTGTCCTCAGCCACATGTTTACGTAGCTTCTTTGCCCTCTGCTTTTTCTTATAGTTATATTTCTCAAGCTTTTCTGCATAGACATGAGCTACAGATAATCCGGCTTCTATACTTTGGACACCGGAGTTCTTATCTTCACTATTCTTTTTTCTTTCATCATCCATTCTTCTGCTCCTTTGCTTCATTAATCTCCTGCGGCTTCGTAGTCATAATCCGATAAAGTTCAAGGTCTTTAGGGAATCTGTCAACAAATGGCAGGATGACATTTCCGTAAAACAAAAGCCCTTCACCTTCTCCCGAATGTGTTACATACGAGAGCTGATGAGGGCTTATGTTAAGCTGCTTGGCAAGAATCTGCCTGTCTCCCACCGCCTGATTGAGCATGAGAATAAAATCCGAATTTTCAAAAACGTTCTCAATCTCGCGTGAAGCAAGCAGATCCTTAATGTTCTGAGTTATACCTGTCGGGATTCCTCCCCATTTTCTGAAGCGCTTCCATATCTCTACCGTATAAGCGGCTGTCTGCTCTTCTTTTAGAAGCAAGTGCATCTCATCCGAATAGTACCTTGTAGACTTTCCGGCTTCTCTGTTGGATGATACTCTTCCCCAAACTTGATCCTGAATTATGAGCATTCCGATCTTCTTGAGCTGCTTACCAAGTTCCTTAATGTCGTAGCATACTATCCTGCTCTTTATATCCACATTTGTCCTGTGGTTAAAGACATTAAGTGAACCCGATACATAAATCTCAAGTGCCGTAGCTATATGTATAGCCTCCGCCTCTTCCTGTTTAAGAAGCTCATTGTATAAATCTTCAAGTATAGGCATATTCTCAGGCACGGGATTTTCATAATACCTTCGGTAAATCTGGTGAATACATCTGTCGATGACCGTCTTCTCTACAGGAAGAAGTCCTTCTTTTCCTCCTACGATAAGCTCACACAAGGACAGGATAAAATCCGCCTTAAGCATTACCGGATCGTCATCATCGGAATAATTGTTGTTGATGTCCATTGGATTGATGTACTGCGTCGATGTCGGACTTATCTTTATGACCTGACCTCCGAAGTGTTCAACAAGTGGACTGTACTCACGCTCGGGATCTGATATGACGATATCGTCATCCGTAACAAGAAAAGCATTAGCAATCTCTCTTTTTGCCGCAAAAGATTTACCGGAACCGGGAGTTCCAAGTATAAGTCCGTTGGGATTCTTAAGGAGCTTTCTGTCTACCATGATGAGGTTACTCGAAAGTGCATTCACACCGTAATACAGAGATTCTTTTCCCGTCTGGAACAGCTCCTGAGTAGTAAAAGGAACAAAGATAGCCGTTGAAGAAGTTGTCATTCCTCTTCTTATCTCGATAAGATTGCTTGCAAGCGGAAGCATACTCATAAGTCCCTGCTCCTGCTGAAAATCGAGTCTTATAAGATTGCAGTTATGCTTCTGAGCTATACTGTTTGCCTGAAAGAAATTGTTCTCAAGCTCCTGCTGTGTTTTCCCGGTATTCATGATCAGAAATGTCATAAGGAACATTCTCTCATTTTGGGACTGCAATTCCTTCAAGAGTTCTTTTGCATCTTTTCCGTATGTCGCAAGATCCGAAGGAATTATATCCATGTCATATCCGGAGCGGACTGCTCGTTTCTGCTCATCTATCTTGGATCTGTCAAGTTCAGTGATGGTGTGTTTTATGGTCTTTATCGCTTCATTTTGATTGACCGACTGCAGATGGATAGTAACTATCTGACTTGATTCCATGGAAAGAAAATCAGCAAGCATCCTGTCGCTTATATCAGATGCCGTTATATGCAAAAAACTCATGCAACCGTAAGTACTTCCCATCTTAAAGACCCTTCCGTTCTTGAAGTAGAAGCTACTCGGTGCAATAGCATCCTTAACGGAGGATCCCGCTTTAGAAAAATCGTTCCAGTCAAAAAAGAACTTGGAATCATCCCCTATATGAAACTGAGCATGCATAAGCTCTAGTCTCTCCATTCCGTTTAGAGTTGCGGCTACCGCTCCAATTCTCTTGAAGTTGTTGAGAAGATCATTCTCAATATGTGCAAGCCTTGGCTTAGCCTCTTTCATACCGTTTGCATGTATTCCGAAAGTAAGGAACTTCGTCTTGGTAAGTCCGTTGTTCCCTGCCTGCATCTGATGAAACAGCATATAACTATACTCGTCACGAACTCTGTCGTAACCGTCGCCTCTATGCTTTATAGCTATCTTTTTCTCAAACTTCTCTACATCTGTCGTGAGGTTTAAAAAAGATAGCTGGAAGTGCACCGAACTATCGAAGAAGTTAAGGAAACTGCACCATTCCTCAAATATCTCCGTCTGGTCTTCCTGTTGAGCAAGTTGGTAATTGATATCCTGAAACTGTATTGTCTTAGTGTAAAAATTCTTCCCTACGCGGCATATACCATCGGGAAACATTCTGTCAAAGGGAATGCTTTCCTGTGCGGTCTGAGGAACATCTCTTTTTTTCTTTCCCTTTTGAAATGGTTTTATCATCTGTCTTCCTTTCCTGCTCTGCTATTGTTTCAAGCAGTGCATAATAATTTTGTGTTCTATACGGGCGTACTTTAGGTCTTTTGAACGTAGCATCAATGAAATGCTCTATGTACACCTCAAGTGGCTGCTCATTCTTTTCATACATGGCAAGAAAAAACAGCGGCATCATGGTGATCATCATCCCAAGAGTTGCCACTGTCACATTTCCAAACCGTTTTATGAGAAAGAAGGTGGGAACACCTATCATTGCTCCCAGCGAAAAGCATATGAGCTGTCTTTTTGTCAGATTAAAAAATACCTTGGATTTCACTTTGGAAAAATCACGAGGTACACTGATATAATTTGCCATAAATCCTCCTTATGTTGCATGAAGAATCGATTTTGCTATCGAACCCGACTTGAGTAGCGTAAATCCAAGAAGTACCGTGAAACCAAATACTTTCCACATTGATGCCATGATGTCTGAGCTAAATGCGACAGACTGTATCATCACGGCATATATGCCAACGCAGACCATGATAAGAAATCCCTGAAGCCCAAGAGCCCACAGAGCCTTAAAATAGTTCTGTCCCATCTGCGATTGTTCCTGATTTCCAAACGTTGCAAACGGGATTGGAGCCATTGAAACGTACAGATAAATCTCAATCATCCTTCCATTCACCACGATGAAGATAAACACCGCTGCCAGCTTTATGAGGAACTGCAAAACAAATGTCTGCAGGAAGATGCTGAACAGTTCTCCCGTATCCATCGCTTCAAGAACAGGCTGCATTGATGCAAGAGTGGATGCATCTACCGCCGTGCTTGCGGCTATGATTCCTCCACTTCTTTCTATAACCCACTTGGCTACATCAAACACCGCCATTGTTATCGTAAAAGTATTTGTTATAAGTGTTACCGCCACAAAAGTCTTAAATACCCATTTAAAAAATATAAAGGTCTCGAAATTGGCAAGGTTGTTGTGACTTATCACGAGCTGGATAAGCTCATAACATGCGATGATAGTCAGGATGATTCCCGCTATCGGCATTATCAGATTCTCTGACAAGGTTCTTATCAGGTTATATACCGATGGCAAGAACTCTGCAGGTGTCTGCCCAACAACATTTGATATCTCTCCAACCTCTGTATTCAATGATGAAAAGGTATTCGTAAGATGTTCCATTATTCCTTCGATGAGCATGTTTCTAAACCATTCTTCAATCTGTTCTAATACTGATTCCATGCATGCCCTCCATTACTTTTAAATACGACCGGAGATTTCTCTCCGGCCGCTGTCTGATCACTCCTACCAATCTTAAAAAAGACCTGCAAGAAGAGGTACAAGAGTCGTTCCGATAAGTGCAATTCCGCCTCCTGCCATTAGCTGCTTCATTCCCTGGCTCTTAGCAGCGGGATTGTCTCCGCCATAACCTTCCATAAGGTTTATGCCGCCCCAGATGCCAAGACCTGCTCCAAGTGCGATCACGAGTGACTGAAGTACTGTTACTGAACTCTGAAAAAATGCCATAATTAAATCCTCTCTTTCTTTTAAACAAAATGAGCGTCTCGAAAGATATTTATTCCTCTTCCGGTACGCTCTCCAATTCATCTGCGTCGATGACTTCATATTCGTCATCGGGTCTAAGTATTAAGTTGTCTCCGCGCTTTACGAACTGCTCAACATCAAAGTAGTTCTTTGCGCTGTAGTCTGCAGTCAGGTGATACTTGGGATGTTTGGTAAGGTCATACTTATTTGATATGAATGGTCTTACACCTCTCACCTGAACTATACACTTGCCGCCATCAAGGACAGCAAGCTCATCCATGCTCATAAGGTCATGCCCTACCTTCTGATAATTTGTAGATATCGAAGGCTGCATCCCTTTGGTATCTTGGATGTTGTAATAGTCGATTGTCTCTTTTCCAAGGACTGCACTTAAGTCTTTTAATGTCTCAGTCTCACTTCCTCCAAGGAATATCTGCGCATCCATGTTGCCAATGATCGTTTCACACTGCTCTTTGTACAATGCCTTTAGCTGTGACTTCGCCTGAAGGACTAAGCAAGCTGATATCTCTCTGCTTCGTATCGTAGCTACGATACGTTCAAGATTCGGAATTGTTCCGCAGTTGGCACACTCATCAATAAGGCACCTTACATGAACAGGCAATCTCCCGCCATACTCATCATCTGCTTTTTCACAGAGCAGATTAAAGAGCTGCGTGTATATCATGCTTATAAGGAATGAGAATGTACTTTCCGTATCAGACATGATGAGGAAAAGAGCTGTCTTTTCATCTCCGAGAGTATCGAGCTCAAGGTCGTCATAAGCCGTTATCTCACGAAGTTCCGCGATATCAAACGGAGAAAGCCTTGCGCCGCAAGATACAAGGATTGATTTCGCTGTCTTTCCGGCAGCCAACTTGTATTTCTTGTATTGTCTTACAGCAAAGTGATCGGGCTTCTCTTTTTCCAGATCTTCGAAGATAAGGTCTATCGCGTTCTTAAAATCCTCATCATCCTCTCTGACTTCCATAGCATTGATCATCTCAAGCAGCATCTTAAAATTCTGCTCTTCTTTTGGTGCTTCATAATGAATGTAACCGATAAGCGCCGTATAGAGCATTGTCTCTGCTTTATCCCAGAACGGATCTGAGCTCTTTCCTTCACCCTTCGTGTTCATCATTAGCACGTTAACCATCTTAAGGATGTCTTTCTCTGAACGGATGTATTGAAAGGGGTTATAATGTTGACTCTTGGCAAAATTTATAGTGTTGAACACCTTTATCCTGTAGCCGTTCTTATATAGCGCCATACCCGTCTCAGGAAGAAGCAGTCCTTTTGGATCCGTTACCACGTAGGATGAATGCATCTGAAGGAGATTTGGCTTTATGAAAAAGCGCGTCTTACCTGAACCGGAACCGCCTATCACGAGGACATTTTTATTCCTCGCATACTTGGGATTTGACGGTCTTGAATTCATGGTAAGCATCTCACTTTCTGAGAGAATAACGTTCTTTTCAAACACAGGGTCAATGTACGGCTCTATGTCTTTCTTTGTGCCCCACCGGGCTGAACCGAATTCCACCCTGTGCCTGTATTTCTTTTTATTCTCCCTTTTATCCCAAATGAAAAGAATGAGCATCAGAATCGCAAATCCAATAATCCCGACAAGAACTCTTGGACTCTTGAGCAAAGTTTCATACGTTATCATCTGCTCTTCTCCTTTGCCTTGCTTCTTGTTTTCTTTGGTCTTTCCGCAAGCTTTTGTTTAAGCTGCTTTATCCTCTCGTGAAGCGAAGGTTTCTTCTCTTTCATGAGCTTCTTTTCTGTATAATAACGGATAACATCAGCAATCGCGTCCTGATCTCTTGCCTTAAAGAAAACGGAGTAGACAGGCGGTTCAGAGCCTTTATGCTTGACCACCGCAAAATCTACTCCGTATCTTTTGGCAACCTTCTGAAAGTCCCGCAACTCCGTCTTGGCAATATCTACGCTTGTTGCGCCCTCATCTTTACGAATAAGGTGTTTGATCTTCATCTTGCCATGTCTTACCTTGGGATTTTTGCTTATAAGTTTCTTTGCACCCTCCCTCAGATTTTTTTCAACCTCCAAAAGCTTCATCACATTCTTTTCCGTAAGCTCATATGACTCTCTTGTAAATCGATAGCAAAATCTGATCGCATCCTGTGTAAGCTGCTCATTTTCCACGTATTCATCACCTCCCTTCGCTTTTTACAAAGGAAAGCCAAAGTCACTCCAAGCTGATATTTGGATTCTCCTCCTTCCACTCCTGTATTCCTTTCTGCCCCAGAAGATTCTTGTAACAAGGAAAACATATCCTGTGGTCTCTGCCATATGGGCAGCCACGGCACGGATAATCGCTCCTTATGTAGGCTTCCAGCGCCTTTTGTCGGTACACACAATTTCTTTTTATGCCGTTACAAACAGCCTTATGCTCGCATCCTCGGCAGTTCTTTGGCTTATCCTTTGAAAAAATCATATTATTTCACTTTTCCTTCCTTTGCTTTGGGCTCTTTTCCGGGAGCTTCCTTCTTGGGAGCCTTGGCAATTTCTTCTTTCTTTGCTTTTATCTCAGCAGAAAGAGATTTCTTAACTTCCTTGGTACTCTGGCGTTCCACAAACTTCTCTCCAAGCTCAAAGATTTTGTCCTTGGCATCATAGTGATAAACGCTGTCCGTGAGCTTATCTGCAGGATCTACCGTTGTTGTATTCACTTCTTTGACCATATTCTTCAATTCCTGAAGATCGAACTTTCCATTGTCAGGAATGATCAGAAGCTCATGGATACTGCTCGGAAGAATAAAGAACGAGCTGTTTCCAACACGCTCAGAAGCCTTCTCCATAAAGTCCTGATAAGCAATAACTCCGGCGCCGTTCACATATCCCTCGACAGAAGCAACATACGTCTGCTCCTCTTTAGGAAGATTACCAAGTCCGAGCACATCTACATCTTCAATTCCCATCTGCTTAGCAAGAACATTAGCCATGCTCTCGATAACGATTGGCTTAAACTCCTGAGCATTACTAAGCGCATCCACATGAAGCTGCTCTGCCGTGATTCCGTACTGCTCAATCATCCTGTTTGTCACAAGCACGGAAGTTCTTCCCTCATCGGTCTGTGTAAGCTCAAAGCGATAAACAACCGACATATCCTCGATATCCTTATGCGGAACTTTCTGCAAAAGATCTGCGTTTCTCTCAGAAGAGACAACTTCCATGGTCAGCTTTTCCTTCATCTTGCCGTAATCATTAAAAGAATCGATATCAAAGTCAGGCCCGCTATGAAGTGATCTGTTTGCAAACTCCGCCGCAGTAGAAGCTATGCAGTCAATGCTTTTTCCCTGTTCATACTCCTTGAAAAGCTCGTTAACATTGAGGTTCACACCAATATTGCTGCCATCCGGCTTTACTGTTATCGCTTCGTAAGACTCATTCATCTTCTCCACTGTTCTCACATCCACAGATGTTTCCATTCCATACTTAGAATCAAGAGTCTCCTTGATTTTTTTTGCCATTTCCTCCTTAAATTGTTCAAAGTCCATATGTTTTCCCTTTCCTATTTCTTCTGAGCCGTTCTTGTTGCATGAAAAAAGCGCCAACCCATGACTTATTAGTCACGAGCTGACGCTCATTCTTTTATTATCTTCTGCGCAAAAGAAAACAAGGAAGCACTTGGCTCTTACCTGCTCCCTTGTCCACTATAATAATAACATGCCTATTTTAAGGTATCAACGGACAATAGCGGGACAAAACCGGGACAATTTGGGGACAAATAGGGACAAAACCGGGACATTGACAAAGACTGCTACGATATTGTAACAGCCTTCGTTTAAAACTATCCTTAAAAATCATAAAATATTAACTCTATACGATAAAAACAAAATCTTATTGCAAAATTATTTTTTTTGTCCAGGGGGAATGAACTCTGAACTGTTTTGATACTCTCCTAAAGCATCAACAAGCTCTTCGTAGCTCATTTCAGTCAAACTTTTATTTGAATTTATTTTCAAATAATCAATAAAATATCCTCTAAAATTATCTGCCATCTCATGTCCTATATGAATCTCCCATCCAATATAATCCTTAATATTTTCAGGCTGAGAATATACTCTTAGATTCCCATTAACATCATATTCTTCACTGAGATAGTCTAGTACCTCGTCAACCGTTAATTGATATTTTGTCCGAGTGTAATTGTATACATATAATTCAATGTAAAAATTCTTAAGGTCTATTTCATCTGCCCCATGATAATAATCCATTTTGCTAAGATCCAAGCAAGCCTTAAGCGCCGTGTTCTGTCTACGATATAACAAAGCAAGCTCACTTTTTTCTTCTTCAATTTTCATATTTTCTTTATCTCTTATAACAAAGAATATTCCAATCCCTGTTAAACAAATGCATAATAATATAACTGATAAATATATTTTTTTCAAAATAATCCCTTCTCTTTAAGTGCTGACTCGAGTTCTTCAGCACTCATAGCATCATACTCTTCCTTGCCATATTCTTCACCAAGCTCAATTTTTAAATTATCCGTTTCTTTTATTCCATAACGAGTATACCACTTATTATATTTTTCAAAGACGTTACTATTATCTGCATACTCTTGTTTCATCTGCTCAATTGTATAATTAGTTCCATGTTTTCCATTGTATGCAGCGACATTAATAACAAGCTGCTTATCATCATATTTTGGCTCATATACATATATAGATTCATTGTATGGACCTGAAATATATACAGTAGTCCCTTCTATCATCATGCTCTGAGCAACTGATGCTTGATTCATAGCTTCGTTAATACCTTGTAATTTTTCATTTGTTTCAAAGTTTTCTTTTAATGCCAGCATTTCATCTCCTATGGCATACTCAAAATAGCAAGCTGTGCTTACCTTTCCTGTAAGATATCCTATAGTCTGATTAAATACAAAGTCTTTACTTTCCGCTGATACACTTGTCGACATACTGTTAGACGTAACGCAAACATCTTCATAAATATTGCCAAGTATTTCAGAATATCCACTATAAGGATGCACAGTTATTTTCTCATTACCTTCAGGTATCATAAAAATTGGTGACGGAATTCCTTGGATATTTGCAGTATAATCCCTATCTCCATATATATCTAATTGATAATCTTCATCATATTCTGGTTGATCAAATTCACTTCTTTCAGAACTGATAGTAACAGAATATGTAATATCAACACGTGAAGCTTGCAAACGATTGCTAATATTCTTTATAAGAACAGCTCTTGTATATTTATTTTCAAATTCTTTCCCTTCATATCCTAATATTTCTGATTGTGCTTCTGGTCCCATAATCCTTAATCCCTGCATAGAGAGCATATATTTATCAGATAAAATACCTAATTTATCTGAAACAACGTTTGCTAAACGAGCAGGATCTTTAGAATACAAGGCAGAATTAATTAGTATTTGAACATCAGTATCACTCATGTTATTTATCTCAAAAGCCAATACATCATATTCAATCGACCGTTCATGATAATTATCGTGGAAATCATCCCCAGCTTTATACCACGCTGTAATAGCCCCCCAGTCATAATCTTTTCCGTTCATAAAGTAATTCTTTGCTGATTCTTCTGTTGCAGCATAAGCAACTGGTTTATGTTTTATTTCATTTAATGGAAGCAAATCATTATTGGATGTTATTTCTAAGCGTACACCTGCACCATCTTTTCTGGCTTCAAACTTTGTATTTTCAAATCTTCCACCTACACCTAATTCAGTTATTGCGTTAGGAATAGCAACACCTTTCCTCTTATTTCTATTTATCTGTTCATTAACAGAAGATAATAACTGATACGCAAGACCGTCTTTTTCTAGATATTTCAGTGTTTCCTCAATCTTTTTCTGGTCATATGCTACATACTTCTTGCCATCAGCAACCTCCATATATAAAAAGCCCTGAATGGTAGCATTGATATTAACTATTGCTGCTTCATCATTGGAATTATCATCATCGCAAAGGAACTTCATCTGTGAATCAAGATACTCAGCCGCTTCTTTGTCAGAAGCAAAGAATTTAACATTCATCTTCACGCCATTTGAAGCTGCAGCCCAAAGAGACGCCAGTCCGTTATCAAGATATGAAGCATTTGCCCCAAACGCAACAAGTCCGACAGAGTTTTTTGAAATGCTCGGATTATACACCTTCATTGCATCAAGGGCACCTGCTGTATTTCTAATATTATCCTGAAGAAGCTCCGATTTATCTATTATTCCAGCCTGGTTCATTATTGCCTTTGCTTGTTCATCGAACATTTCAAGTTTTCTGATGCATTTATCAACATGTCCGCCATTACCACTAAACTCATCATAAATTTCGCGTACCGGATTTGCATCGAAATATTCAAAATTTGTAAGATCACTGAAGTCAGCCATAACTTCTCTTACCATACCTTCAATTTCATGCCCCAGCATATCCATTTCTTCGTAACGACCTTGATGATCTTTCTTTATCTGTCTAAGCGCTTCTCTACTTATACGCGCTTTAGGAGAAGGATCAACCATTTCTTCAAATGCTTCCTTTGTATCAATGCACGCTTTAAATAGGTCTTTTTGCACATTGTGATTTTGCACATGGAGCTTATCCATCTGACCGTTTGCAATAAACTCTTTTGAAGCATCTGCAGCCCTGCCACCATAGGTCTCGTTGTGATAGTATTTACCATATCCTGATACGAGATTTCTTGCCTTCGCAGTATATCCGTCAATATCCTGTGCAAGACTATCCATAAATGCAGAGAATTTTTCTGCATCAAATTTAATATCTTCAAGCCCCCTTAAATCTATCTCATCATCATAAAATAACATAATCTTTCCTCTTAGTATTCATCGTTATCATCAAGAGAATCCAGCTCAGCTTCAAGATCTCCTATTCGATCCCTGTATTCCTCAATCATTTCACATAGTCTTTCTATAGCTCTTTTTATGGAATTCATAAACTGTGTAACATTACACAAGAATGTGTCTGTTCTATTATTTATCTCAAGCTGATATTCCTCTGAATTTTGTTCAAGCTTTCCTAGGAATTCTTCACTAAAAGTCATGTCATAAGTACGCTCAGGCTCATATACATCGCTCTCTACATACATGCGCTTTGTTGACATGGAGTCATATATATCTTCAAGCCTGCTCATTCGTCTTTCACAGTTATCTATTTTTCGCTCGTAACTATGTATTTCATGTTCTATATCACTTCTTCGACTCATTTAAAAGACCTCCGGCATTTTTAGTTTCAACCGTGAGGCTCTCACTGGCAGCTTTATCTACTTCAATCATACTATCCCTAAGAGTATAGAGTGCTCGTGGAAGCGATATGGACGCTTCCTGTCTATATAAATCTGCTGATATATGAACACTCTTTAATGCTCCGATTATCTGTCTTCCTGCAGTAAAACCTTCCAAGCAGCTTGTATTTTTCAGTGCCCTATCTGAAAGTACCAAGTTATCTGCAGCACTTTGAATATCCCCCACTATCCCCGTGAACACGTTTGTGTCCATGAAAACTTTTCTTTCTACCATCTCTCTCCTTTTTCCTTATACAGAATAAAGCTTTAATATTTTATTAACAAGTTTATCACTCAATTACAACTTTATCAATGCAAAAAGCGCATAATCCCGCTCTTGATATGGCACAAAAAAATATGATATTGTGTTAATATATTTTTTACGCCAGTGCATTACTTTTAGTTTATAAATAATGAGGAACCAAAATTGAACCGAAGTGATATACGCTCAGAAATAAAAAAACTCGATGAGCAGATAAAAGAATATGAAGCTAAGATTTTTAAACTCGAAGAAGCATATAAAGAAGTAAAGATACATTACAACAATATTATAAAAAATGTCTATGAACCCCAAAAGGCTTACGATATGTCTCCTCTTTCTGTCTACGGAAAAGAAATCCAGGACGGAGCAGAGAAATATAAAGAAAGAATCGTCACTGAATTAGAAAAAAGTCTCAGTGATACTTCTAAATTCTTGTCTCAAATTGTTGCTATCAAAGAAAAGATACTGAAAGAAAAAAAGGAATGCGACGATAGGAAAAAAGCACTTGAAACAGAACTTGACGTAATCTCATAACGCGTCCGGAATTCATAAAAGCGCACTGTTAGAAAATGCGCTTTTACAATTCTCTCTCATATCCGTACCAATACTGCAGATTCCATATTGCAGCTATGATAGTGCCAACAACAACTACTGTAAGCTGCGCATGCCTTGAATCGTAACTCTTCCATATAGAGCAAAGAAACGCTATAGCTACGCAACTTATCACTGAAGCAAGTATTTTGGCAATCGTAAACATATGCTGTATTATCAATGCCAAAAGCACTGCTATCCCGAAGATAATCAAATTTGTCTTTTTATCAAATCCCTGTTCTCTTACAAGAAATACCGGGATAGCTCCGATAACCAAAGAATTTGTCAAATCAACTCGCTTTATCAGGGCAACCACGATTCTAATTGTAAATTCGGTTACCAACAAAAGAATATATAAAAAAACTGTCATTTGATTTCCTCCTTTTTCAATTTACTCCGCCTTTCTTACACGATCATACATATACTCTGCCTGATAGTAACTTCCCATAGTTGTTGGCGCATTAAATAGCGCAGATAACAGATAGTTCTTTATATTCCTAACCTTAGTCGTATTATCCTTCATACATCCCATGACATACTCAAGATGCATATGGTTGAGCTTTAGAAACTTGGACTTAACCAGGTTGGTCGGATACTCATTCTTTGAAATCCAGATTGTAGGCTTTCTGCAAAGAACTGTCTCAAGTACAAGGTCATAAATCCCCTCAATAATATCTACATCTTGTGGATAGCGTTCACTCATACTATCAATATCTAGATTTTCTCTTACAATTTCAGCATACGCACTGTACTCATCATTCATATCCTGATTCATCGAATAGATATGATTTGTATGTATAACTAAATTATTATTATTTATATTATTATAATTAGCATTGGTTTTTCCCATGTCTAGACCTTGTTTTTTCCCATCTCCAGACATTGTTTTTTCCAAGTTCTTGACCTTGATTTTTCCCATGTCTGAACATTTCTCTTCAGAACTTGTTTTTTCCAATATCTGCTCTTGAACAAAGTCCTTAAGATAAATCAATGACGGTTTACCTTGTCCTTGCTTTCTACGTTCCAATAGACCTATCGCCTCCAACTCCCTAAACAAATTGATAGCTTTGTTTTCCTTACAATTAAGCATTTCCATTGCTTCAAGCTGAGAATATATGATATAGGCTCTATTTTCGGCATCTAACCACTTATTCTTCTGTGAAAGTGACATTCTATCAAGCATTAAGCCATATAGAATCTTGGCATCAGAGCTTAGCTTCTTAAAATGCGCATTGGTAAAAAGAAGCTTTGGAACTCTGTAAAAAGCATGCATCTCAGATTCTTGACCATAGAAATAATCAAATATTATCTTTTCGCCCATGCTTCCATATCCTCCCTACAATTACTTTCTATTACTTTTAATTCCCTTAGTGGTGCAATATCTGCACTACCCTATCAATTGAAATCTACACATCCTATTGAAATTTTTAACGTAAATCTTACTTGGTTTTCCTTTAGTTTGAATCTTAAAAATGAGTCCTATATCTTCAAGCGCATTCATACAATCAATAACTGTATGTTTTGAATAATTGATATCTTCTTCAATCTCTCTTAGCGGATATATAATGTAAATCCTATTATCTTCATCAAACCAGTTATGCCTTCCGGCTTCTTCCATCTTTGCTAAAAGAACCGCATACAATATCTTTGCCGATGGAGATAGGGAAGAAAACTTCTCCCCTGTCAAAATCTCTTTAGGTATCTCTACAGAAGCAAATTGCTCTGATTGTGTGTTATAAAAATATTCCAACATCATTTGTTGCCCTCTCCTTCCTGTGATTCCTTCCACTGTTCCAATAAGCCTACTATTATCCTTTCTATTTCTGGCTGAGTATAGTAAGCCGGAAAGTACTTATTAAGCTTCCTCTCCGAAAACGTGATCTTCTTTCGTTTATCTGTAGAAGAACGTCCCTGAATAATGATTTCCAAAAGCTGTTCATGTGTTAATGAACTATCTTCTCGGTACTTCCTCAGATCCATTAACTGTTCCTGTTTTATCATTCCGTTTTCGCAGATATACTCATATATCCACTGCTGATAAGCATGATTGAGATATGATAATTCTACCGCCACCCCTAAAGCTAATCTTTTTACATCAACTAGATTTAGAAGATTGGGAATTAAATATGTTAGTCGTATGAACCTTTGTACTTGAGATCCACTTACTCCGGAAGCTTCTCCTACAATATCAGCCGCTTCCAACTTCCCCCCAGTCTGGGGGGAAGTTTCTCTTTTTGCTCCCTGATGCTTTATTGCATCTAATTTCATCTTGTAAGCGAATGCTCTCTCACTTGGAAGTATCTCTTCCCTCTGCATATTGGCATTGACCATTGCAATAGTCGCATCATCATTAGTCATTTCCTTTATAATTGCCGGAATCTTTCGAAGTCCTGCTCTTCTAGCCGCATGTAACCTTCTGTGACCAGAAATCATTTCATATGTCCCCTCATCATCCGGTCTTACAAGGACAGGAGTTAAAACTCCGCTTTCTTTTATGCTTTCTACAAGTTCATCCATCTTCTCATCATCGACAACCTTAAATGGATGATTTTCAAAAGGATATATTGATAAAACTTCCAAATCCACTGTACCTTCTGTACTTGGAACCCCAAGAAGTTCATCTATACTTGAAAGCTTTACTTTCTGTCCAATCCTACCTGCCATTTTCCACTACCTCCTCAATCAGATATGTATACGCCATCGCTGCTTTGCCCTTTGGATCATATACATAAAGACTACTTCCTGATGCACTTATCTCAGCTGCTCGTACCGATAAAGGTATTTCTTCTTTAAAAATTCTTATATTTGATGAATAGTTCTCGTATATCAGTGTTGTGATATCCTTTGCATAATTAGTTCTACTGTCTACCATCGTTATAAGTATTCCTTCAATCTCAAGCTTTGAATTAAGCTGCCTCTTTACTCTTCCGATTGTCTTAATGAGCTGCTGAAGACCTTTTACAGGAAGGTACGCCGCCTGAACAGGGATCAATACTGAATCTGCACAAGCCAATGCATTTATAGTCATCATTCCAAGAGATGGCATGCAATCGATGATGATATAGTCGTAAAACTCTCTTGCTTTATCCACATATTCTCTTAAAATGGTTTCTCTGCTGATAACACCTGTCAGAGTTATTTCTAAACTGGACAGATCTATATTACCCGGAAGAACATCTACATCCTCCATATGATGAATAAGCCCTTTTTTCACATCTATGGGTTCATCATTAATAATGTCTACCATCGCATCTGCAAGTGAATAATCAAGACTGTCCGGTTCACTGCAACCAAGACTTATTGTCAGAGACCCCTGTGGATCTGCATCTATCATAAGAACCTTATTTCCTTTTCTGGCCAATCCAATGCCAAGATTCACGCAAGTTACAGTCTTTCCAACTCCGCCTTTCTGATTTGCTACCGCAATAACTCTGCACATATCAATAATCCTCCTCAAATGATTCTATGAACGCATCGATCTTATCTGTATTTACAAGTACAACTCCTTTTATCCTTCTTGCTGCTTTAGCTTCCTCAACCCAAGATTCAAAGGTATGTTTTCCGACTGAATAGAGCTCAGCTCCTTCTGCTATACGAACATATTTCTTTTTACCTGAATTAACCAATTCATCGATGTTGTCTATCTTTTTTCTTTTTTTAGGCATATAATTTCCCTCACTTTTGCTTTTAAACTCGTATGGATATTTCTCTATGTATTTTTCAACGATATCCATATCTACTATTGATGTTTTTCTTAATGGAATATTTGCCCCAATCTCCTGACAGAATCGGACAAAGCCCCAATAAGCCATTCCCAAAGCTCTTGCGCCGTCTTCATATGTGACGTAATGATGCTTTCTTCCTCGGGCTTCTAAATATTTTTCTAAATCTACTGGTGGGGATTTTGATTTGTTCATCCAGTGCCTCCTTTTTGCTCCGGATGTGCAAGAAAAAGAAAATAAAAAAGGACATATATTATTCTCCGTTTCTTGGAGAACACATATGTCCTTAGAATATTTGATCATATAAGGTTTTAATATAATAATTGCCTTTTTCGCTGAAAGAATTCTTTGCAGATAACCGGTATTATCTCTTTAATTTTCAACTGTTCCTCATCAATTATCACAAAAAATAAACACTTTTTGTTTAATTAAATCAACTCCAAACAGCGAATAGAGCGGAGCTCCATTTTGGGCAATCTAGGCACCAAAGTCCATTGAAGGGTATAGAAATCCAATGAAATAGATGTACTTTTTAGTACAACATGTATCTGATTGGACCTCTTTACTCACCGATTCTTCCCTATTCCTCCATACGTCAATTCAAAGACTTAAGCGTCGGGAAGAGCAGCACGTCCCTTATGCCTGCACTGTTAGTAAGCAGCATGCAGAGACGATCTATACCGTAGCCGATACCGCCTGTAGGGGGCATACCGATCTCGAGGGCGTTTAGGAAGTCTTCGTCTGTGTGCTCAGCTTCTTCGTCGCCTGCTGCCGCATTGGCATCCTGAGCGGCGAAACGCTCGCGCTGGTCGATAGGATCGTTAAGCTCTGAGTATGCGTTGCACATCTCCCAAGTATTGATGAAGAGCTCAAAACGCTCAACCTTCTCGGGATCTGTGGGCTTCTTCTTGGTAAGAGGTGAGATTGCAAGAGGATGATCCATGATAAATGTAGGCTGGATCAGGTTCTTTTCACAATACTCCTCGAAGAAGAGGTTGATAATATCGCCCTTCTTGTGACGGTCTTCAAATTCGATACCGCGCTCTTTTGCGATAGCCTTAGCTTCTTCATCTGTTGCAACAGCGTCAAAATCAACGCCTGCGTACTTCTTGATCGCATCGTTCATGGTAAGTCTCTCGAAAGGCTTGCCCAGGTCGATGATGTTATCGCCGTAAGGAATCTGTGTTGTTCCACATACCTTCTCGGCAAGATAACGGAACATGGACTCTGTAAGTTCCATCATTCCTTCATAATCAGTATATGCCTGATAGAGTTCCATAAGTGTGAACTCAGGATTATGTCTTGTATCTGTTCCTTCATTTCTAAATACACGGCCGATCTCGAATACTCTCTCCATGCCACCTACGATAAGTCTCTTAAGGTAAAGCTCAAGAGAGATACGAAGCTTTCTCTCTTCATCAAGAGCATTGTAGTGAGTGAAGAAAGGTCTTGCCGCAGCACCGCCCGCATTCTCAACAAGCATAGGAGTCTCAACTTCCATGAAGTCTCTGCCTGCAAGGAAGTTACGGATCTCGCGAATGATCGCAGATCTCTTCTTAAATGTCTCCTTCACTTCCTCATTCATGATGAGGTCGACATATCTCTGTCTGTAACGGATTTCTGTATCTGTAAGTCCGTGGAACTTCTCAGGAAGAGGCATAAGTGACTTGGACAAAAGAACAAGCTCCTTAACATGAACAGAAAGCTCTCCTGTTCTTGTTCTGAAAGCAAAGCCCTTAACACCGATGATATCTCCGATATCAAGCTTCTTGAAATCTGCATAAGCCTCATCTCCGATATCATTTCTTGAGATGTAAAGCTGCATGCGTCCGTCTCTATCCTGAAGGTTAGCAAAAGAAGCCTTACCCATTACACGCTTACTCATCATACGACCTGCAAGTGATACGATCTTCTCTGCCGGAACATCCGAAAGAGGCACTACCACAGGTCTTCCATCTGCATCTACAGGAGCTACAAACTCAAGGGTATCGAATTTATCCCTGATGTCCTGTGTATGATGAGTCTGGTCATATTTCACAATCTGAAAAGGATCTCTTCCTGCTGCCTGAAGCTCAGAAAGCTTATCTCTTCTGACCTGACGAAGACGTCCAACGTCTTCCTGTGTGTTCTGGTTATTCTGCTGATTATTGGCTTCCAATTTTTGATTCCTCCGCATCAATCTAATATAATCTCAAAAAAGAGCCAGCGAATGTAAAAATCGCCGGCTCCAAAAAATTCACTGTTTTAAATCACCAATTCTTTGAGAGTCACGCATACACTCAAACAGGTACAGCTACTCAGTTTTCAAATCTCTCAATTCCAAGTACCTTATACTTGATAACGCCAGCCTGTGTCTCAACCGAAACAGTCTGTCCTTTTTTGGCTCCAAGGAGTGCTTTACCAACAGGTGACTCGTTAGATATTTTACCTTTAAGGCTGTTTGCCTCTGATGAACCTACGATCTTGTACTCAAGATCCTCGTTGAACTCAAGGTCGCGAATCTTTACTTTACATCCGATGCTGATCTTGTTGAGATCTACATCTTCCTCTACAACTACTTCTGCGTTTTTCAAGATTTTCTCGAGCGTCTCAATTCTTGCTTCGATATCACGCTGCTCATCTTTGGCTGCATCATACTCAGCGTTCTCTGAAAGGTCGCCCTGCTCTCTTGCTTCTTTGATCTTCTCTGCAACTTCTTTACGTTTTACAACTTTAAGCTCGTGAAGCTCGTCCTCGTATTTTTTAAGTCCTTCGTAAGTTAAAATATTCTTTTTCTCTTCCATTGTTACGTCTCCTACCCCTTCAAATATTCAGGTCTGGCGCGTTGCGCAAATTTATATCAAAAAAAATTTCAAATCAGCATTCTATATTAACTTGGATATTATACAGTCAATTATTTTCTGTGTCAATCATATAAAAATCTACCGTTAATGTAACGTCTACGAAAGCATTACCGCTTTGCATGCTTTTTTTAATGAATCCATGTCCGTCATTTGGTTAATTTCATTTCTGAATCTGGCGCTTCCAGGCATTCCGAAAGTATACCAGGATACATGTTTTCTCATTTCTCTTATCCCGATATATTCACCCTTGTATTTAAGCTGAAGATCCGCATGTCTTATGACTGTGTTATAGATTTCTTCGGCGCTTGGCCTCTCACATGCTTTGCCCGTTTCAAAAAAGCTTTTTATCTCCCTAAAGATAAAAGGATTGCCCTGAGCGGCTCTGGCTATCATAACTCCGTCGCATCCGGTCTCTTCAAACATTCTCTTTGCGCTCTCGCCATCCGTAACATCTCCGTTTCCGATAACAGGTATCCTTACCGCTTCCTTGACTTTACTGATAATATCCCAATCAGCATCTCCGGTATAATACTGCTCTCTGGTCCTTCCGTGAACGGCAATGGCCTCCGCTCCGCCTTCCTGCGCCGCAAGTGCACATTCAACGGCATTTATGCTCTTGTCGTTAAAGCCCTTTCTTATCTTAACAGTGACAGGCCTGTCAGAAACTTTCACGAGCGCCGCAACTATCTCTTCGATAAGCTCAGGCTTCTTCATAAGAGCCGATCCTTCTCCGTTACTTACAACCTTTGGAACCGGACATCCCATGTTGATATCAAGGATATCGAAAGGTCTGTCCTTTATCATTCCGTACGCTTCCTGCATCACGGCAGGTTCTGACCCAAAAAGCTGCAAAGACACGGGATGCTCATCTTTATGTATCTCTATGAGCATGTCCGTGTTCTTGTTCTTGTAAATTATAGCCTTGGCGCTCACCATCTCCATACATACAAGTCCCGCGCCCATCTCATGGCACAGGATTCTGAACGGAAGGTCCGATACTCCCGCCATAGGCCCCAATATTATGTTGTTATCAAGTGTAACGTTGCCGATCTGCAACTTACCATATCCCGGCATCAATCATCTTCCCCTAAAAGTTCGGCCGGATCTTCGTGTAACACATAAATCCTGTAATAAAGTCCGAGCGCCTCGAAAAGATCCTGTCTCTTTCTTCTCACTTCACCGACAAGAAGCCCTGCTGTGATCTCATCATAAGTGATATCCTCTTCATCTGCATTTGTCTCTATGCTGATGGTTCCATCCTTCTCAAATAGTATGGTAAATATGCCTCCGGCTTCCTGGGTAAAAAGAACACTGATAATATTGAGCTCTTTCTTTATACTCTCAGGGATCTGTCTGAAAAGAGGATTGAAGTAGTATTTAAGCTCATATGCATTCGCACCGCAAAGAACCACTCTTCCGTCCGCATTTTCTTCAAAAACACGGCCCTTATTGGTCTTATCCATCTTGTCTATGTGAAGATCTTCCTTGCCGTTATCCTCACGGAATTCTCTTTTATATTCCTTTTCAAAATCGGTCTCGCCGCGAACTTCCGCATCATTCTCTTCAGAAAAACTAGGCTTACTCTGAAGTTCCTTATTATACTCTTCCGAGAAACTCGGCTGAATCTCAACTTCCTTATATTCTTCAGCAAAGCTCGGCTCTTCACTGAACTTCTTACTAAATTTTTCAAAAAAACCTGCCATCTATACTAAAATCTCCATTTATTATTTTCTTTTGTTCTTATCATAAAGGACCTTAAGTCCTTCAAGTATAAGTATCGGGTCATATATATCAATCTCTTTGGTCTCATTGGAAATGAGTCTTCCAAGGCCTCCTGTTGCCACAACTTTCATATCGGGCATCTTGGCCTCTTTCTTCATCTCTTTAATAATGTACTTGGTCTGCCCGATCTGTCCGTAAACAAGTCCGGCCTGCATACTTGATATGGTCTCTTTTGCAAGAATACTCTTAGGCTTCGCGATCTCAATCTCGGGAAGTTTAGCCGTATCCTGCCACAGCGCCTTGGCTGATATCCCGATTCCGGGTGCAACAACTCCGGCAAAAAACTCACCTTCGGCGTTTACGGTAACATATGTCGTTGCCGTTCCAAAGTCGATTATCATAACAGGTCCGCCATAAAGTTCATACGCTCCGACAGCGCCTGCAATAAGGTCGGGTCCTATTTCCCTCGGATTATCCGTCGCGATCTTGATACCCGTCTTAATCCCCGGACCTACAATATAAGGTTTCTTACCGATATATTTCTCTATCGCATTTACAAGAGCGTGCATTGTCTTAGGCACTACGCTCGCTATCATTACGCCCTCAATATCATCCGTCGTAACTCCGTTTGAACTCAGAAGCGTCACAAGATTAATTCCAAACTCATCGGAAGTTCTGGGCATCTGTGTTGTCATTCTAAAGGAGCTCACAAGCTCATCCTGTGAAAAAACTCCGAAAGTAATGTTGGTGTTTCCCACATCAATTACCAGAATCATAGTTTCCTCCGTCTTTTTCTCATACATATCCGTAAAGTCCGCGCACCGATACCTCTCCGGCGTTTATGTTAACGACATTCCCGTCAGAAAGTCGCACTTTAAGCGCACCGTCATCTCCGATTCCCAAGGCAACCGCCTCGTACTCTCCGCGAGGGTCAAGTATCTTGACCGTTCTGTCTCTGTTTATAAGCCTGTCCTCATATTCATCTTTTAAAAGAGACAGATCATAAGTCTTCTCAAATTTCTCGTAGTTTTCTTCAAATCTCTTCATACATGCAGCGACAACGCTTGCCCTGTCAACTTTAAATCCGGTCTGAGTATAGATAGAACCTGCTATATCTTCGATCTCCTCCGGAAAAGAATTCATGTTGACGTTTATTCCTACTCCGATAACCACGTTGTTTATGGTGTTGTCGTTATTCATATGAAGTTCCGTAAGTATTCCACAAATTTTTTTACCCGCTATGACAACGTCATTGGGCCATTTAATCTGGGGATAATCCGCAAACTCTTCGTTGTCGGCAAAAAGATCCTCAACACCCTGCGCAATCGAAAGTCCCATAATAAGTGTAAGAACCGAGATCTTGTCAGGCGGCGCAGTGGGTCTTACAATAAGGCTCATTGCGATATTGCTTCCGCCGGGAGTCTCCCAGTTTCTTCCTCTTGAACCTCTTCCACTCGTCTGAACATCCGCGACAACAAGTGTACCATGAGGTGCATCTTCTTCTCCGAGCATCTTGGCATCGTCATTTGTAGATTCCGTAGTTTCCTTAAAAATAAGGTTACGGGCAGCCCACTTGGTACCGAGCTGCCCCCTTATATTTTCTGCATTTAGCATTATCAATTTCCTTTTATTGTTGCCAGCATCACAGCCTTTATAGTGTGCATGCGGTTCTCAGCCTCATCAAACACTATAGACCTTTCTGACTCAAACACTTCATCCGTAACTTCCATCTCATCAAGGCCGAATTTCTCTTTGATCTCCATTCCGATTCCTGTATTGAGATCGTGGAATGAAGGCAGGCAGTGCATGAATACGCTCTTCTCTCCCGCATTCTTCATGATATCCATGTTTACCTGATAAGGACGAAGGTCTTTTATCCTCTCCTCCCAGATACTGTCGGGTTCACCCATTGAAACCCATATATCCGTATAAACAATATCAGCACCCTTTGTTCCCTCCATAGGGTCTTCGCTGAAGTTTATAGAAGCGCCTGACTGTGCGGCAATTTCTTTACATGTGTTTACAAGTTCCTCTGAAGGGAAATATTTCTTATTAGATACAACGGTAAAATCAAGACCGAGCTTAGCGCATACGACCATAAGCGAATTACCTGTGTTGTATCTTGCATCACCCATGTATGCAAGGTGAAGTCCCTTAAGTTTGCCAAAGTGTTCCTTAATGGTCAACATATCTGCAAGCATCTGTGTGGGATGGAACTCGTTTGTAAGTCCGTTCCATACGGGAACTTTACTGTACTTGGCAAGAGCTTCAACTTTCTCCTGCTCAAAGCCTCTGTACTCGATTCCGTCGTACATACTTGCAAGAACTCGTGCAGTATCGGCAATACTCTCTTTTTTACCGATCTGAGAGTCTGTGGGATTAAGAAATGTAGATCCCATTCCAAGATCCGAAGCTGCAACTTCAAAAGAGCATCTGGTACGCGTACTTGTCTTCTCAAAGATAAGAGCAATATTCTTTCCCTTAAGTTCATCGTGAAGAATACCCTCTTTTTTCTTTCTCTTGAGCTCTGCGGCGAGGTCGATCAGGTACTCAATCTCCTCAGCAGTGTAATCAAGAAGTTTCAAAAAATCGCGTCCCTTTAAATTCATGTCATGCTCCTCCGTTCAAAATAATTATGCACTATTATTACACTCTGTCTCTATATTGTAAATAAGGGATTGCATTTCTGCAATCCCTCATAATATCACCAAAATACATGCTCACCGATGACAATTCCTTCTCGTCCGTTGACTCTTCTGAAGTGAAGAGCGGATCCTACTGTTGTTTCACCGTTAAGCGCTGCCTGGGCAGCCTGATAATTCATATCATAAATTTTATCGCTGTCGTAAACCTTTGCAACCGTTCCGTTAAGTGCCGGTGTGAACTGTCCTGAAGCATAAATAACATTATAGATGCTGTTAGGATAAGCTCCACTCTTAACTCGGTTCATAACAACCGCTCCGACCGCAACTCGGCCGTCATATGGCTGATTACCGGCTTCACACTGGATAAGTGCTGCAAGAAGTTTAAGTTCGTCAGCACTTGCATCTACAGCGCCTCTGTTTTCTCGAAGAGACGGCTCCTTGGCTGCCTGTCTGCCCTTCTTGTCAATCTCACGCATCTTGATCGCTGCCATTGACTTACCTTGGTCGATCTTAAAGTCTGTGCTTACATACTCGGCCTGAACGAAACCTTTATGGTCGTTGTAATCAACAGCGATCCAGCCGTTGCCCATATCTTCGAGCATGTCTACAAAAGACTTCTCACCAAGCACACCGATAACCTTTGCGTCATCAGAGTCACTCGATCTTACTTTAAGTGCACTACTGTTATTGGTTACGATCTGCTTTCCAACTTCGGATGCAAGTTTTTCCGCGTCTTCGTCGAACAAAAGACTGTCATCCTTTGCCCATCCGATAACATCACCGGAACTGATCTTAGTCCATCCGTCTTTTCTTTCTAAAATTTTTCCGCCGCAATCCTTGTAAAGAACACCAACCTTGTTGCTATCTTCATTTGACGCGCTGTCAGGCGATGCCAGAATGTACATAGCCTCTGCTCCTTTAGACATTACAAGCTTGCTTTCTTCACTGCTCGTGCTTGAAGACGATGCGCTCATAGCTACGGAGGATTTGTTGCTATTTCCAAGTACTCTTGCTTCCGTTGAAGTTTTATCAACACCAAGAGGCGTTACCGGACTGACAATATCGGATATTCCTGCCGAGAGATCCGCACATGGTTTGGCTTTGAGCGAACTTCTCTTAGCCTCTGCTGTTATTCCTTGAGAGATGAAAAGTACAATGATCAAAGCCCAGGTAAATAGCAGCTTCGAAACCTCCAAGAATAACTTCATAACTCTATTCATTGCTTTCGTTTCCTATAAATTCCTACTAAATAATATTACATTTATGTTTCGACTTGTTAACGTTAGCAAAACACTGTAGTAGAGATATTAGCAAATATATCTTTTTTTGTCAAATTTTATACTTTTTCAAGACTGCAAATGCAGATATTTCAAAGGCTTCTGCTCTTTTCGATGCAGGCGGTTACCGCATTCATGACTGTACCCCTGAATCCGTTTTCTTCAAGAACATGAACTGCATCAATTGTTGTTCCGGCAGGTGAGCATACCATGTCTTTTAATTCACCGGGATGCTTTCCTGTCTCAAGAACCATCTTGGCACTTCCAAGAACCGACTGGGCAGCGAACTCATATGCCTGTTTTCTGGGCATTCCACCCTCTACAGCGGCATCTGCCATTGCTTCTATGAACATAAATACGTAAGCCGGTGAAGAACCGCTTACTCCTACAACTACATCCATGAGAGACTCAGGAACCGTGTAGGCTTTTCCAAAGCTTCCGAGAAGCTCTTTTACGAAGCTGTAATTATCGTCATCCACAAGATCGTTTCTGCAAACCGCCGAGCATCCCTCAAGTACGAGAGCCGGTGTGTTTGGCATAACTCTTACAATCTTTACCTGCTTCTCAAATTCGTTCTGAAGCCAGCTTATTGTCTTTCCTGCGGCAATGCTTACGATCACCTTGCTGTCGTCAACGCTGTCCATGATATCTGCGATAACAACCTTTAAATACTGAGGCTTAACGGCAAGAATTATGATGTCAGCCTCCTTTGCCACGGCCGCATTTGAACTGCGTGTCTGAATCCCGTATTTTTCGGAAACTTTAGCGCATGTCTCTTCGGTTGCCGCAGTTCCTATGATCTCATCAGGTCCCATAAGTCCTTTGGCAATAATCCCGCCGATCATCGCCTTTGCCATGTTTCCAAGTCCTATAAATCCAATTGTCATTTCTTCATTTCCTCCTCTGTCTGGATGCTTCAAATGTAAGTATAGCCGCCGAAGTCGCAGCATTCATCGATTCAACCTGCCCTTTCATCGGTATCAGCACATACTCTGATGCCGCATCCGCTGTCTCCTTGGACAATCCGTTTCCTTCATTTCCTATGAGAAAAGCCGTAGGCTTCGTATAATCAAATTTGTCATAGTTCTTTTTTCCCTTAAGATGCGCAGCATAGGTCTTTATCCCTCTATCCGAGAGCTTTTCCACATAAGAAGCGATGTTATCCACATACATAAAGGGCATTCTGAATATAGATCCCATGGTTGAGCGAATTACCTTGGGATTATAAACGTCGGCAGAGCCCTTACTCAGTATAACCCCCGTTACACCCGCGCCCTCCGACGATCTAAGCATGGTCCCCAGATTTCCGGGATCCTGAATATTCTCAAGTATGAGTAAAAGAGGTTTCTCATTCCCCATCTCTTTGTAACCTTCGAGTACCTCTTCCTCCGAGTAATGATACATACTTACTACCGCCAAAACCCCTTGCGGTGTACGCGTATCAGCCATTTTCTTCATAACTTCGGCCGTTACCGTTTCAGCTCCGTATCTCCAAAGGATTTCTTTGTCATCCTCCGAAGCCTCATCAAGAAATTTTTCTGTTACATACGCCTCTCTTACCTGAAGAACAGGCGCTTCTCTCAGCATCTTCATGCCTTCTATGACAAATACGTTTTCCTC
Source organism: Butyrivibrio sp. AE2005 (assembly GCF_000686965.1). NCBI lineage: Bacteria > Bacillati > Bacillota > Clostridia > Lachnospirales > Lachnospiraceae > Butyrivibrio > Butyrivibrio sp. AE2005. The sequence goes on along the minus strand of NZ_JMMD01000018.1, from coordinate 42,043 downwards.
TTTTCTGGCCTTACTTTTTTGTATATAGCTTACAACTTTACGCACACGTTCGTTGTTTACACTCTTGATCATATATACCTCTTTTGGTCACCGATTTCACGCGATAATTTAGCGACGTGTATAATTATTATACCACATTAAAAGAGTTTATATCACGATTGTCACTATATAGCGCGAGTCAGCAATGCGCGCTTCGTAGATTCCATCATGTTTTTTGACAACATCCTTGATATTCTGGATGCCAAAGCCGTGATTTTCCTTATCTTTCTTGGTCGTAAAACGGCCATCCTTCTCGCCGGGAATCTTTTCAATAAGTGTATTGTTACTTATAAGAATGCCCGCTTTGTCGCCTACACTCTTGACCTCGATACTCACTTCACGTTTGTCCTCGTCAAGAGCTTTCGATGCCTCAATTGCATTCTGAAGAACGTTGTAAAAAATAGTGCAAAAATCAAAATCCTGAACATCTTCCCTGTTCCTGAGGACACCTTCATACTCAAATTTAATTTTTGCTTCTTCCATGTGCTTTGCAAGCTCGTTTATGACCGCATCCACAGCCTTATTTCCCGTATAGCTCTTTATTGCGGAACAATCAAGCTTAGCATCGATAGACTTAAGATAATCAAGTATCTTTTCATTTTTGCTGTCTGATGCAAGCTCTGAAAGCGCCATTACATGAGCTTTCATATCATGTCTGAACTTTCTGATCTCGGTGTAATCATTTAAAAGCCCTTCAAAATAGTCAGCCTGACTCTTAACAACATACTGATACCTTAGCTCACGTTCTTTCATGCCGAGATTCTTTTTTACAATATAGCTCTGCCAAAGCATGACTCCGATAAAAAGAAACAGCACAAGCATCAGTGAAATGCACATCCTGACGTACTCTCCGGAAGAAAGATTTCTTCCCGCACTCATCCTCTCAAGTGGCGGAATGATCAAAACAAGTCCCAAAAAGCACACAAATATCACTCCCCACTGAGCAGTCCTGAATGAATAATCCAGTCGCTTTCGGATCAGTACGTTTACCACGCCGTGATAAATAATGATTATCAAAATGGTACAAACTTTTGCATTTATTGTCTCCCAGGCTATCTTTTTAAACAGAATCTCCTGTCCAAATCCTATGGTAGACGCAAATATTTTGATAAGTTCCGTAAGCGAATCCATTATTATCCATGCAAGAACAATATATAATGCCCCTTTAAGCCTGTTCCCCTTCTGAAGCAGAAAAACAAACAGCAACATAAAGACATTCGGAATAATACAACAATCATCCGATCCGCCGGTCAGCCAATAGAAAAGGCCGTCAACTGCAGAAGCAGTCACGATAAGCGCAATAACAGCATACTTTCTGCGTGTTATACGTATATCAAACACATATAACAGACAAAAGTAATATTTAAGCATATCCAATATACAATAAACTACTGCAATCACGCACCCATTCATTTTTTCAGCTCACCCAACAGATAATCATTGTATCCTTTTCTTACTTTTTCTCTATAACTCCTACCGATTCTTATTGCAGAACCGTCTTTAAAGCATACCGTTTCCCCGGTAATGTTCTTTATATGGTTAAGATTTACGATATATGACCTGTGAACCCTCAAAAAGGGCATTCCACCAAGTTTTTTTTCACATTCTTTTAAAGTACAAGTTATTATCTTTTCGTTGTTTCCAAGATATAATATCGCATAATTCGAGTCTGACTTAACATAGACAATATCTGACTTTTTATAAAATATTGAACCGTTATAATTTGGAAAATCTATAAAAGAATCGTTTTTCTTGCGTTCATAAGCCTGATCGAGACATTTACATATCTTTTTTTCATCAACAGGTTTTTGAAGAAATCCCCTCGTTTTGTAACCAAAAGAATCCCAAACCGCTTCAGAATGAGCGGAAACAAAGACAATGCTATGGATATTCTGCATCTCTTCGGCCTTATGCATGACCCTAAGTCCGTCAATGCCCTCCATCTCAACGTCAAGAAAAAGCAAATCAATGTGACTGTCGTGCTCATTTATCACTTCTTCGCCCGAATAATAAGAAAAAATCTCGCAGGCGATACCGTTGTCGGCAAAATGCTTTTCGCATATTTCCATGATCTTGCGATGACATTTCGGGTCGTCGTCGCATATACCAACACTTAAATTCACCATATTGCCACCCCCCAATCCACTTGAGAAAGCTCATTGATATAATATTAACATATCGTGAATGGCCTAACAACGTGCATATCTGCAATTTTTGACCACCGGTTTTTATGTCATTTACACAAAAAATATGTCATTTACTAACTTATTCTTTTCTTTTTTTCGACAATATTATACTCTATTTCATATGGAATTGAAATTTTGGGGAAAGGAAAGAGGTTTACGACGACCACAATGATGTATTTAATGGATATCTGGGATTGGCTCAGCGGACGTTGATCCACCCAACACAAAAACAATGGAGCGCCTGCAAGAGTATTCTTACAGGCGCTCCATTGTTTATGCTTGCACTTCTCTGAGCATCTGCCCAACCGTCTTATGTAATACGGGATGAACAAGCTGTTCATTTATCTCGGCAAGCGGCTTTAATACAAATTGTCTGTTCTGCATATCTATATGCGGAATCGTAAGTCTTTCATTTTTCATTACCAGATGGTCGTACATGATTATATCAAGATCCAAAGTCCTCGGTCCCCAGTGTACATCCCTGACTCTTCCGAATTGTCTTTCAACATCATGTAACTTATCAAGGAGTTCATCGGGAGTGTAAAGAGTTCTTATCTCAAGCGCTCCGTTCAAAAAATCATCCTGATTTTCATATCCGTAAGGCTTTGTAGTTATGAACTCCGATTTCTTGCCAACCCTTATAAGCGAATCTTTCGAAAGCTCCTCCAGCGCTCCTTTTATGTTTTTCTCTTTGTCACCCATGTTTGAACCAACCGACAGATATGCCGTATGCCAGCCTCTTGAAATATTGACGGACACGTAGCTGAGCGGCAATCCTATAGGTGCCCATGGCTTCTTTACTTCTATATCAACCTTTTCCAAAAGCGGAAAACTTAACAGTATCTCCTCAGCAAGCTCCTCGCTTACGGTTTCTATTAAGTTATAGGTATTTCCTTTAACATAATCATATATGAGATGGCAAACTTCATTATAATCTACAGAAAACTCCATTGTATCGCACATTCCGGCTCTTCTCGTATCCAAATACAGATTTGCCGATATGAGAAATTTCTGCCCAAGAGCATTTTCTTCTCTCAAAAGTCCGTGATTTCCAAAAATTTCGAGATCAACAATCTTAATGCAATCCATATTTCCCCCTCCTGTTCGTTTCATCCACAAATACTATCGGCAACAGCAAGTGCTCGCTTGTTTGCCAATACATCATGCACTCTGAAAATCTTGCCTCCAAATTCTCTTCCAAGCACATTAAGTGCTATCGTTCCCTCTTTTCTCTGATCCACTTCAAGTCCTGTGATATTGCCGATGAGCGACTTATTCGATATTCCAAGCAACACGGGATAGCCAAGTTTCTTAAGCTGACTTATAAGTGATATGCACCACATATTTTCTTCAAAGTTCTTGGCAAATCCAACTCCGGGGTCGAGGATGATATTCCAATCATAAATGCCGTTATCAGTGGCTATTTTTATCCTCTTTTCCATGTCCTCAATTATTTCCCGTTCAAAAGAAAATCTGTCCATGCTTATGATCCTGTCTGCTTTGTTATGCATGATACAGACCGGAATCTCCGCGGCTGCAACGACCTGTGCCATTCGATGCTCAGTATCTTCGTAATAATCAAGCCCCCAGATGTCATTGATCATATCCGCACCGCTTTCTATAACCGCTTCCGCAACTTCCCACTTATAAGTATCAACAGAAACGGGTACATCGAACCGCTCTTTTATAGCTTTGATCACCGGATTAATTCTTGCTATTTCGTCCCAACATGATATCTTCGTGTAACCGGGACGCGTTGATTCACCTCCTACATCAATTATGTCTGCACCGTCCCTTATCATCTTTTCCGTCTGAAAGAGTGCGCTGTCTACGTCTAAGTACTTTCCTCCGTCAGAAAAAGAATCGGGTGTAACGTTCAAAATTCCCATGATAAGTGATCTGTCTGAATCTAGATCGAAAAATTTTTTCCCTATCTTCATCTCTTCTCACCGCCCTTGTTTTTAACTGATTAGTTTAAAAAAAGTCTCTCTTAAATTCTGATCGTTCTCAAAACAGCCCCTTGATGCGATAGTCACGGTTTTACTTCCGCTTTTCTTTATACCGCGCATAGAGACACACATGTGCTCAGCTTCGACAAGAACCATAACGCCCTTGGTCTTAAGATTTTTTGCAATGGCATCCGCAATCTGGCCGGTCATTTGCTCCTGAATCTGAAGTCTTCTTGCAAATACCTCGACCGTCCTTGCCAGCTTACTGATACCGACAACTTCATCTACCGGAACATAAGCGATATGCACCTTACCGAAGAATGGCAGAAGATGGTGCTCGCACAATGAATAAAATTGAATGTCTTTCTCAAGGATCATTCCGCTTTCTGTAACAGGAAATGTCTTTGATAGATGCCTCTCAGCGCAGTCTCCGTAACCCGAAAGAATCTCCTCGTACATTCTTGCCACTCTTTCGGGCGTTTCGATAAGTCCCGGTCTAGTGGCATCTTCCCCCATTCCTTCAAGCAGAAGCTGAACTGCCTGCTCAATCTTTTCCTTGTTGATCATCTCTCCACCCACATAATTTTTTATATGTAACCATCAACAAGGCTATTACAATACGCTTTTGCGGTCAATCACTATCGAGTAAACAACAGATTTTTTTCGTGAGCGAAGTGTTTGTTACTTTTTTGCATACAAGAAACCCCTTACCGAATTAACCGGCAAGGGGTAAAATTTAAATTTTCATTTTGTTTTTTAATCAAAGAATACGAGCGATCTCGTACATGTACTCGTTGATATTCTTCTTCATAGCAAGAGCTTCATCGATATCATAGTCAACAAACTGACCGTTTCTGTATCCTACTACTCTGTTTGTCTTGCCTGCTGCAAGGATATCTGCTGCGTAACATCCCATCATAGAAGCATAAACACGGTCCTTACATGTAGGACTTCCACCTCTCTGCATGTATCCAAGGATAGTTGCTCTTGTCTCAAGACCTGTAGCTGCCTCGATACGACGAGCCATTGATGTTGAATGTCCGATACCCTCGGCATTTACGATGATGTGGTGTGTCTTACCTTTTTTACGATTGTCGATGATGTTGTCGATAATGCGCTGCTCATTGTAATCATATTTCTCAGGAAGAAGTATGTCATCCGCACCGTTGGCAATCGAGCACCAAAGAGCGATATATCCGGCATGACGTCCCATAACCTCAACAACGCTGACTCTTTCGTGAGATGATGATGTATCTCTGATCTTATCTATAGCACTCATAGCGGTATTGATAGCTGTATCAAAACCTATTGTGTAATCTGTACATGAAATATCAAGGTCGATTGTTCCGGGGATACCTACCGTGTTGATGCCCTGCTGTGAAAGCTTCTGAGCTCCGCGGTAAGATCCGTCACCGCCGATAACGACTATGCCATCAATGCCGTGCTTACGGCAGATCTCTGCGCCCTTAGCCTGACCTTCGGGAGTTGTGAATTCCATACAACGAGCTGTACCAAGGATAGTTCCTCCGCGCTGAATGATATCAGACACGCTTCTTCTGTCCATATCCTCGATCTCTTCATTAAGTAGTCCCATGTAACCCTTCTTGATTCCCTTTACCTTGAGACCGTTCGCAAGTGACTTACGTACAACCGCTCTGATAGCTGCGTTCATACCCGGTGCATCGCCGCCACTGGTAAGTACACCGATTGTTTTGATCTGCTTTGCCATAATTATTTCCTCGATTCTATAGATTAAAACCCTTAAAAATGTCAAACGCTCACATTTGACAATTTATTGACATACTCTTTTCATAATATTAGAGCAATTTTTTTTAAAATGCAATGATTGACGGAGCGTTTTCATAAAAAATTTCATTTCATATGATATAATTTTTTCATCTGAAAAACAGGGAGTATTTATATGGCTTTTTCGCATCTTCACGTCCATACGGAGTACAGTCTTTTGGACGGTTCCAATAAAATAAAAGAATATGTCAAGCGCCTGAAAGACCTTGGCATGACTTCGGGTGCAATCACCGATCACGGTGTCATGTATGGCGTCATCGATTTCTACAAAGCGTGCAAGGAGGCCGGAATCAATCCCATCCTTGGATGTGAAGTTTATGTTGCCCCCGGATCAAGGTTTGAAAAGGAAACAGGCAGCATGGACGAGCGCTATTACCACCTCGTTCTTCTTGCCGAGAACAATACAGGCTATGCCAATCTGTCACACATCGTAAGCCGCGGTTTTACTGAAGGTTACTACTACAAGCCACGAGTTGATATGGAACTTCTGGAGCAGTACCACGAAGGACTCATCTGTCTCAGCGCCTGTCTTGCGGGTGAGATCCCAAGGAACATCATTAAGGGCACTCCCGCCAAGGCAAAAGAGGCTGCTTTAAGGCTTGATAGCATATTCGGACACGGTAACTTTTTCTTAGAGCTTCAGGATCACGGCATTCCCGCTCAGAGAACAGTTAACAGTGCGCTTCTTTCTCTTTCTCAGGAGCTTGACATTCCGCTTGTTGCCACAAACGACTGCCACTACACTTATGCAGACGATGCGGAGGCACACGACCTCCTTCTTTGCATCCAGACGGGCAAAAAAGTTTCCGACGAAGACCGTATGCGCTATGAAGGGGGGCAGTACTACGTAAAGAGTGAAGAAGAGATGAGAGCTCTTTTCCCATATGCGCAGCAGGCAATTGACAACACTGCCAAGATTGCAGAAAGATGTAACGTCGAGATTGAGTTCGGCGTGACAAAACTCCCTCATTTCGAGGTTCCTGAAGGCTATGATTCATGGACATATCTCAATAAGCTCTGTCTCGACGGGCTTAACGAGAGATATCCCAATGATGACGGCACTCTTAAAAAGAAACTCGACTACGAGCTCGGTGTCATTAAAAGAATGGGCTACGTCGATTACTTCCTTATTGTATGGGACTACATCAACTATTGTCGCGAGAACGGCATCGCAGTCGGTCCCGGAAGAGGTTCTGCCGCAGGAAGTATCGTGTCATATTGCATGCACATAACAAATATCGATCCAATCAAGTACGATCTGCTCTTTGAGCGTTTCCTCAACCCGGAACGTGTATCCATGCCCGATATAGACGTGGATTTCGAGTACGAAAGAAGACAGGACGTTATTGACTACGTTACCGAGAAATACGGTGCCGACAAAGTCGTACAGATCATAACCTTCGGTACGCTCGCCGCAAAGGGTGTAATAAGAGACGTTGCCAGAGTAATGGATCTTCCCTACAGCTACGGCGATCAGATTTCCAAGATGATTCCGAACGAGCTCAACATGACTCTAAGCAGAGCTCTTGAGATGAATCCTGAGCTTCGCACCAGATACGAGACTGACGAAACGGTTCACAAGCTGATCGACATGTGTAAAAAACTCGAGGGACTTCCGAGACACACTTCTATCCATGCAGCCGGTGTCGTTATCTGCCAGGCTCCCGCTGAAGACCTTGTTCCTCTGTCGCGCTCAGCAGAAGGTAACATAACCACTCAGTTCACGATGACAACCATTGAGGAACTTGGACTTCTTAAGATGGACTTTTTGGGGCTTCGCACACTTACCGTTATCAAGGACGCTGTCCGCTTTGCAAATGCATCCATCGGCGCAAAGAAAGGTGATGCGAATTTCATTGACATAGACAAGATTGATTACAACGATCCCGCGGTTCTTGCTCTTATAGGAAGTGGCAAGTGTGACGGTATATTCCAGCTTGAATCGGGCGGTATGCAGGCTTTCATGAAGGAGCTCAAGCCTAAATCACTGGAAGACATCATAGCGGGTATCTCACTATATCGTCCGGGCCCGATGGACTTCATTCCCAAGTACATCTCAGGTAAGAACGACGCAGGCTCCATCAGCTATCTCACACCGGAACTCGAGCCGATACTTAAGCCAACCTACGGCTGTATCGTTTATCAGGAGCAGGTTATGCAGATAGTTCAGCAACTCGGCGGCTATACTCTCGGCCGTGCCGACCTTGTTCGTCGTGCCATGAGTAAAAAGAAACAGCACGTAATGGAGGTTGAAAGAGCAAACTTCGTAAACGGAAATCCCGAAGAGAACGTTCCGGGATGTGCTTCAAAAGGCGTTGCTCCCGAGATAGCCAACGCAATCTACGACTCCATGATGGACTTTGCAAAGTATGCTTTTAACAAGTCACACGCTGCATGCTACGCGGTTGTTGCGCTCCAGACGGCATGGCTTAAATGCTACTATCCCGTTGAATTCATGGCAGCTCTTATGACTTCCGTCATAGACAATCCGAGCAAGGTTTCAGGCTACATCATGAGCTGCAGAAACATGAACATTACGCTCCTTCCCCCCGATATCAATGAAGGATTTGAAGGATTCTCCGTTACGGAGATCAACTTGGAAGAAAGCGATACTTCCCTTCCCGGCGCTGTCGCTGCAACGACTCCCGGCAAGAAGAAAGCTATCCACTACGCTCTTACCGCAATTAAAGGTGTCGGCTATCCGGCTATCGCCGCTATTGTAAAAGAGCGCTCAATCCGCGGAAAGTTCAAGGATATTAACGACTTCCTCTCCCGCATGCAGGGTAAGGACACTGATGTAAACAAACGAGCTATCGAAAACTTTATAAAAGCCGGTGCGCTTGACTGTTTCCCCGGAACCAGAAAGCAGCTTATGACAGTCTACGCTCAGATCATGGACCGCCTGCATAACAATGGAAGAAACTCCATGGCAGGACAGATGACTCTTTTCGACATCGTAAGCGAAGATGATAAGAAGCAATACGAGATTCCCCTTCCCGATGTAGGCGAATTTCCCCGGGAACTTCTCCTTGAATTCGAGAAAGATGTCCTTGGAATATATATTTCAGGCCATCCTCTTGATGACTATGTCGGAATGTGGAAAAAGAGAATTTCAAATACCACTGCGGATTTCTACCTCGACGATGAGACGGGCGAGCCCGCGGTAAAAGACAATGAGAAAGCCATTATAGGTGGTATCATAAGCGATAAGAAGATTAAATATACAAAGAATGACCAGATCATGGCTTTCCTTACAGTTGAAGATCTTGTCGGAAGCATCGAAGTAATCGTATTCCCCAAGACATATGAAGCTAACGCGCCAAGGCTTGACGCTGATGCCAAAGTCTTTATAGAAGGCCGCGTTTCAGTCGAAGATGACCGCGACGCCAAACTTATCGCATCAAAGATCACGCTATTTGACGAGATTCCAAGGACTGTGTGGCTTCGTTTCGACAATAAGGATGCCTATTCGGAAAAAGATGCTGAACTCAAGCGAATAATCGCCGATTCGGACGGACGCGATGAGATTGCCATCTACCTCAAGGACACCAAGCAGATTAAGAAACTTGGACGCTCCGCTACAATCAAGGCGGACAAAGTGATGATCGAGCGCTTAGAAGAGCTCGCGGGAAAAAATAATGTTCAGGTAGTATAAGAAATTAAGGGAATGCCGATTTCAGCATTCCCTTTTTACGTCTTTTCCCATAACTCTTCCCTTAAATACAAAAGGAGCCAAGACAGCTGTCTCAAAAACTCAACTGCTGTCTCAACCCCTTTATTAGAAAAATAATAAATTCTCTTCTAAATTACTGTACTGCTGCCTTAAGCTCATCAACCTTGTTTGTCTGCTCCCAAGGAAGATTGAGGTCATTACGTCCGAAGTGTCCATAAGCTGCTGTCTGCTTGTAGATAGGACGACGAAGGTCAAGCATCTTGATGATTCCTGCAGGACGAAGATCGAATACTTTACGAACTGCCTCTGTAAGCTTCTCATCTGAAACCTTACCTGTTCCGAATGTATCTACAAGGATTGATGTAGGCTGTGCTACACCGATAGCATATGAAAGCTGGATCTCTGCTCTGTCTGCAAGTCCTGCTGCAACGATGTTCTTTGCAACGTATCTTGCTGCATAAGCTGCTGAACGGTCAACCTTTGTGCAGTCTTTTCCTGAGAATGCACCGCCGCCGTGACGAGCTGCTCCGCCGTATGTGTCAACGATGATCTTACGTCCTGTAAGTCCTGCGTCACCCTGAGGTCCGCCGATTACGAAACGTCCTGTAGGATTGATGTAGATCTTTGTATTGTCATCAACCATCTTAGGATCAACGATAGCGTCGATAACCTGCTTTCTGATGTCCTCGTGGATCTGCTCCTGTGTAACCTTCTCATCATGCTGAGTTGAGATTACGATAGCTTCGAGACGGATAGGCTTTCCGTTCTCATCATACTCTACAGAAACCTGGCTCTTACCGTCTGCTCTGAGGTAAGGAAGAGTTCCGTTCTTTCTTACTTCTGTAAGCTTCTTTGTAAGCTTGTGAGCAAGACTTACTGCGTAAGGCATGTACTCTTCTGTCTCGTTTGTAGCATATCCGAACATCATACCCTGATCGCCGGCACCGATTGCTTCGATCTGCTCATCTGTCATCTGGTTCTCTCTAGCCTCAAGAGCCTTATCAACACCCATGGCGATGTCTGCCGACTGCTGATCGAGAGCTACGAATACAGCACAAGTATTTCCGTCGAAGCCCTTAGCTGAGTCATCATAACCGATCTCTTTGATTGTCTCTCTTGCGATCTTAGCATAATCAACGTTAGCCTTTGTTGTGATCTCACCTGTAATAAGTACGAAACCTGTGCAAGTAGCTGTCTCGCAAGCAACACGGCTCATAGGATCCTCTGCCATGCAAGCATCAAGGATCGCGTCTGAGATGTTATCGCAGATTTTATCGGGATGTCCCTCTGTTACTGATTCTGATGTGAAAATAAATTTGTCCATTCTGTTTCCTTTCCTGCGCCTATAGCGCCAATCAAAATTTATTAGAATTTCGCTCGCGAAATTCTCGCGCGAGGCGCGGATGCCTTAGCATCATCTACATATCGCGCCGATGCGCATCCTCGCGGAGCGTTTTTCATGGTGAAACCATGAAAAAACCGCTTGTTTTGCGTGCACAAACAAGCGGAACTGAATAACTGTCTCAGATCCTCTTATTGCTCGTCGTCCGTTAAAACGGAAATGCACGCTCAGGTTGGCACCTTCCTGAATAAATCAAGGGGTTGCCGTGGCTTCACAGGTCCTATGTACCTCCACCACTCTGAATAAGAGAACGTCTTATAAAAATTTAAAACGAACCCATCACTATAATAGATTCGTTTATGATAATACATTATTAGTTTTATAAAAGCAATAGTCCAATTGATAATTGTTATCTAAACTTCATAAACTATTTGTCTTTTTCTCCAATTTTACACTATCATTCCCAACTCTCTCCCCAGATTCTGTTACACAGATCAATACAATATTGCCTAGAAAAAGAGCTGTCATTTAATCTTATCTCATTTTCATTTACCAAGTCTTCCGAATACTCTGAAAGCGGATAAACAGTAACACCATGTTCTTCGCTGTGATTATGACATACGAGTGCCCTGACCGAGTTATCTTTGATGATAACTTCACCGTCAGGATTTCGCGTAAGAGTAACCTTCGCCATCCCTCCAACGCTTCTGTCCGCTACACCCGATCCTGTTGAAGACGTCCAGCTTACAAAATTCCCGATCGAATAGTATACGAGCATATCTCCGCCACCGTGGTTGTTAGTTATTTCTGCATTTTCGTCTTCTATCATTTCAATAGGTTCGATCACATGCGGATGTGCTCCTATAACAAGATCTGCACCGTTTTCTCTGAATAACTCAGTCCATTTCTTCTGATATTTATCAACACCATGATTGTATTCGGTTCCCCAATGCGGGCAAACAACCGTAAAATCAGCATTTTCTTCCGCATTCTTAAGGTCTTTTACCACCTTTTCCTCATCAAGCATATCAATGGCATGTGGCATATCTTTTGGAAAAGATATCCCATTTGTCCCATATGTGTAATTAAGAAATGCAATTTTAATTCCATTTTTTTCGATTATATCTATATCTTCGTAATCTCTTTCCGTTCTATTTATTCCAAGAACACTTATCTGCGGATAGCGTTGTTTCCAAAATTCATAACAATTTACAACTCCGCTTTTACCTTTATCAAGCGCATGATTTGTTGCGTGACAAACCACATCAAAACCTGTTTCCACAAGTGCATCGCCCACTTCATATGGCGCATTAAATTCAGGATAACCGGATATCCCAAGTTCTTGTCCACCGATAATGACTTCCTGATTAACTATGGCAATATCTGCCTTTTCTATCTCAGGCTTCATATTCTCGAATATAAATTTATAATTGTAATTACCGTCTGAATCTTTCGCGACTTGCTCAATCCGATCATGAAGAAGAATGTCACCCGCCATTACCAAAGTGACATCTGAAGAACTCTGTGGCTTTTCTGCTTCCGAAGCATACTGTGAAGGTGTAACATACCCACCGAATACCTCCGTTACCGGCGCTGAATCTACTTCGGGAATATCCGCCCCAGATGCCTCCGACCTTCCTTCATCCTCTCGAAGGCCGCATCCACCTATGTACAATATGCATATTATCGAAATAATAAAAGATGTCTGTCTTTTCATACTTATATACCGATAAAAGCAATCACTATTCTACAAACACCATAAAACGACAATTTGTCATAATCCCCAGATTAAAGAAATGAGGGTACTTCTTTCAATTAAGATAAAGGGATGATGCATAATCTCCCCATCCATATCGCCAGATTCATGTTCTGACTTTTGGAAAAAAGCATAAGTGCAACATCCCTTTTTATTTATATATCAGATTATCTTATCAAATGTCTCAGCAAGTGAAGGATAGATAGTCTTGAACTGCTGGTATCTTGCTTCGTACTTTGCAACAAGCTCAGGATCGGGCTTCTCAGTCTTATCTACCTTAACGATAGCTGCTGCAGCATCTTCTACACTCTTGTATGCTCCGCATGCAACCATTGCAAGCATAGCACCGCCCATTCCGGGGCCTTCCTCGCATGAAGGAACATCAACTTCTACATTGAGAATGTTCGCGATCATTCTTCTCCAAAGAGGGCTCTTTGCTCCACCACCGCAGATCATTGTTCTCTTGGGAGCTACACCGATGCTCTTAGCAACTTCGTACATATCTCTTGTAGCAAATGCAACGCCTTCAAGAACTGCCTGTGTCATATCTTCTCTTGTTGTATCCATTGTGATACCTGTGAAAGTAGCACGAGCGTTAGGATTGTTCCAAGGAGATCTCTCACCCATAAGATAAGGAAGGAAGAATACATGGTTCTCACCAAGCTTATCAATGCCCTTCTGCTCATCAGCGTAGTCCTTAGTCTTAAGGATTTCATCCATCCACCACTTGTTGCAGCTTGCTGCGCTGAGCATACATCCCATAAGATGGAAATGTCCGTCGGCATGATCAAATGAATGAAGAGCGTTATTGCTGTCTACAGCAAAGCTGTCTGAAGACATAAAGATTGTTCCGCTTGTTCCAAGTGAAATGTTGCACTTGTTGTTTCCTACTGTTCCTGTTCCAACAGCTGCTGCCGCATTGTCGCCGGCACCTGCAGCGATAACAACACCGTCTCTGAGACCGAGTTCTGCAGCAAGGTCATGCTTTAACTCGCCAACTTTCTCAAAACTGTCAAAGAGCTTGGGAAGCATATCTTCTGTGATTCCGCAGATATCACACATCTCTTTTGACCATTTACGATTCTTAACATCCAAAAGAAGCATTCCTGAAGCATCAGAATAGTCTGTGCAGAATGTTCCTGATAACTTATATGCAAGATAGTCCTTTGGAAGCATGATCTTCTTGATCTTCTTGAAGTTCTCAGGCTCATTCTCTTTTACCCAAAGGATCTTAGGTGCTGTAAATCCTGCAAATGCGATGTTTGCAGTGTACTTAGAAAGAGTCTCTTTTCCGATCTCGTTGTTAAGGTAATCAACCTGTTTCTGAGTTCTTCCGTCGTTCCAAAGAATTGCGGGACGAATAACTTCGTCGTTCTCATCAAGAATTACAAGTCCGTGCATCTGTCCGCCAAAGCTGATACCTGCAACTTCTGACTTATCAACATCCTTAAGAAGATCCTTAAGTCCTGCAATTGCCTCGTTATACCAGTCAGCAGGATTCTGCTCTGACCAGCCGGGCTGAGGGAAGTAAAGCTTGTATTCCCTTGATGTTGTTCCGTGAATCTTACCTGTCTCATCCATAAGCACGAGCTTAACCGATGACGTTCCCAAATCTACTCCAATATAAAGCATATGTAACCTCCTAATTAAATATATAGCGTTCCGAATGTGGTACCAACTGACTTACGATCGTTTATACATCACATCCTGCAATCGGTGTGATGTCTCGCCGGATTTTTGACCAATACCGACACCGGATCATAATTCGTCAAAGCACTACATCTGTGGACGCTGACATATTATTTACACTATATGATGCCTTTGAAAAAATGTTCTTTCTTTTACGGCATTATACAAATCAATTATACCCGTTTCCCCCTTACTAATCACGCCATTTTTTGCTGATATCTAATTAAATATTGTTATGCTCTTTGTTCTCTACAGAAATAACTCAATAAGCATTTTCCTTAATCCGTTTATATCAAGAGGACTATCTTTAGTTTCATATGTAAAGATGAGATTTTTTCCCGGAAATATTCCGTTAGCTCTGTATAAATTCAACTTTTCAAGTGTTTCTTTTCTGTATACTTCATCATCCAGGCATCCGAAATGTTCAAAATATATTACCTCTTTGGTGCTTACCTTAAGTAACATAAAATCCGGATATCTTATTACTCCGTTACTCAGTTTGAGCGGATATTCATAAAAATACGGTATTCCAAGTTCATACAGTGTGTCCGCGATGATTGCTTCAGATTTTGACCTTACTCTTTCTCCTTTCCGTGTATCAAATATTTTATTTTCAGGTTTGTATGGATTTGTTTTGAATATCTTAGACTGCCATTCTTTGGCTATAAGATCATCCGGCAAGATATATGGCTTTACCAGTGCTGTTCTTTCCGGAATAAGATTTGTATATACATCTTCAGCTGTAGCATTATATTTAAGAATAAATTTCTTTAGTTCCTTTAACTCATTTTCTGCAGTCTTCCTAAATAATCTGTTATAGTCCTTCTGTGCCAGCCTTCTGATTGTAGACAACTCCTTCTTTGGTAAGTATTTTCCCACTCTCCCAAATCCATCTATCATCTGATAATATCGCGTTTGCCTTGGCGATCTGCTCACTCGAAGACTTCCGTCCGGAAATGTTTTTTCCTCTTTGTCCGCCAACCTAATTGCCTTTTCCAATAGCACTCGGCG
The DNA here is from genome assembly GCF_000686965.1 of Butyrivibrio sp. AE2005. Taxonomy (NCBI): domain Bacteria; kingdom Bacillati; phylum Bacillota; class Clostridia; order Lachnospirales; family Lachnospiraceae; genus Butyrivibrio; species Butyrivibrio sp. AE2005. Next base: position 26,592 of record NZ_JMMD01000018.1, on the reverse strand, counting down.
CCTGTTAACCATTTCAATCAATTCATTCATTTTATTTGGTATCCTCTCTTCATTTATTGTTTATTCTTGATGTGCATTAATAAAGTGTCATTTATATTGACTTGTTTTATTTCATTGATGAAAAAACAAAAAATATAATGCTTTAAAAAAAAAATGAAAATATGCCCTAGAATTATTTTTTTATCCTATGAAGGCATACTTTTGTTCTTATTCTGACTAGAATTTGTCTTATTATATGCCTTATATCACTATTATCCCTAATCTAAGGCATACTATACGCTGAATATCAATCCGTCGCGGTTCAAAAATATGCCTCAAAGCGTTACTTTTCTTTTCTAAAGGCATACTTTGACTTCAGTACATCCTTCTAAAGGCTAAAATGTATGCCTTAAATCTGCATTTTTTCTTAATAAAGGCATAAAATGCATTTTCACGCTTCCGCTTCGCGTTTTTTTCAATAAAACACAGCTATAAAAAATCCCAATAACATCCTAATAACACCACAACAAAAAGGAGTTATGCCGGAGCCGGCAAGATGTACACTTGAAATTGAATCAATCAACTCAAGTTGCAACAAGAAAAGCAAGTAACACAACCTTATTCTGCCGTGTCTGCTCTATAACACGTTTGAAAAACGTCTGAAAAACATTATATTTCCAACAGGACTCATTGGCAAGTTCAAAATTATAAAAATGTCAGCAAAAAGTCATTTCTTGCCATAAAAACTCCCGACCGGGCAAATCCGGTCGGGAAGCATCCAATCAGCACACATGTCTCAAACAAAACGGTGCTTACGTATTTCTTCAATCATTTGCGTTGCCCTTAAAAATAACAATGCCCTTTTTCTTGAATTTCTTAACGGGTGCTTCGCCAACGCTACCATCCACACCGGCAGCAACTCCTGCCTTTGTCGTAGCTGTTGCCTTCGCAGCGCCCCTTTCACCTGCTACTCCTGTCTTTGTAACAGCTCGCGTCTTCAAAGTTTCCTCTGCCTTTGTAGCAACCGTCGCCGTCTTCGAAACGTTTCTCTTTACGGGAGAAGCAGCTTTTGCTGTCTTCTTGGTTGCTTTGGCTTCTTCATCTTTTGCTTTTGCCTGAGCTGCTTTAGCTGCATTCTGGGCACCGCGCGCTGCTCTTTGAGCTTCTGCCTCTGCCGCAACCTGAGCGGGATCACGAAGCTTCATCGAAAGAGAGATTCTCTTCTTATCAACTTCAACATCAAGAACCTGTACGTCTACAATATCTCCTACGCTCACAGCTTCAAGCGGATGCTTGATGAATCTGTCTGTGATATGTGAAATATGAACAAGTCCGTCCTGGTGAACTCCGATATCCACAAAACAACCAAAGTCAATTACATTACGAACCGTTCCCTTAAGGACCATACCGGGCTTAAGGTCATTCATATCAAGAACATCGCTTCTGAGTATCGGCGCAGGCATGCTCTCACGAGGGTCTCTTGAAGGCTTCTCAAGCTCGCTGAGAATGTCTGTAAGAGTGATCTCTCCGACACCAAGTTCTTCTGACAGCTTCTTTTTCTCACTTTCTGTGATCTTATGTGAAAGAGAACCAGCTGCGCTTCCGGAAGCCGATACTGTTTTGTTTCCTGCTTCGCTTTCCGCTTTTGCAGAAGCGTTTCCGCCCTTAGCATTTTCTTCCACAACAGCAAGATTGCTTCCCGCAAGTGCAGCCGCAAGGGCTGCTCCCATAGCTGTATTTGTATTTCTGATAACAACCTGCTTGGGCTTTTTCTTTGGTGCGGGTTTATTCTCGGGACGAGCGGCGGGCTTTTCAAGAACTGCCTTGGCAGCATTCTTCTGAGCCGCACGGACATCATCAAATGTTATTCCAAGCTTATCCATAAGCTTAAGTGTTGCATCATATGACTCGGGATGCACGCTTGTAGCATCAAGAGGATTCTCTCCGTCAGCTATTCTCAAGAATCCGGCACACTGCTCATATGCCTTGGGTCCAAGCTTCGGAACTTTAAGAAGCTCTGCCCTGCTCTTAAATTTACCGTTTTCTTCTCTGTAATCTACGATATTCTTGGCAATTGCCTTTGAAATACCTGAAATATACTGAAGAAGAGGTGCTGATGCCGTATTAAGATCTACACCTACTTTATTAACGCAGTCCTCGACAACACCTTCAAGTGTCTCGCCGAGTTTCTTCTGATTCATATCATGCTGATACTGACCTACACCGATTGACTTGGGATCGATCTTAACCAATTCTGCAAGTGGATCCTGAAGTCGTCTTGCTATGGATGCCGCGCTTCTCTGACCAACATCGAATTGTGGGAACTCCTCTGTTGCAAGTTTACTTGCAGAATAAACAGAAGCTCCGGCTTCATTTACGATTACGTACTGAATCGGTCTATCAAGTTCTTTTATAAGCTCAACAATGACCTGCTCGGATTCTCTTGAAGCCGTTCCGTTACCTACAGAAATCAGGTCTACGTTGTATTTATCTATAAGTTTCTTAAGATCCGCCTTAGCTTCCTCAACTTTATTCTGAGGTGCTGTGGGATAAATAACCTTGGTATCAAGCACTTTTCCGGTAGCATCGACTATGGCAAGCTTACATCCTGTTCTGAACGCAGGGTCCCAACCAAGGACAGTTTTTCCTACGATGGGAGGTGCCATAAGGAGCTGTGTCAGGTTCTTACCAAATACGGAAATAGCGCCGTCTTCAGCATTCTCCGTAAGCTCATTTCTTATATCTCTTTCAATAGCAGGTGCTATCAATCTCTCATATGCATCTCTTGTAATCTCTTCGATGACCGGAGTAGTCACAGGGTTATCTTTTGTAATAATCTTGGTATTAAGGTATCTTAAGATATCCTCTTCGGGAGCCTGTATCTTAACCACAAGGAACTTCTCAGCCTCACCTCTGTTAAGAGCAAGTACTCTGTGTCCGAGAACTTTTTTCACAGGTTCATCGTAGTTGTAATACATCTCATAAACGCTCTGAACCTTCTCGTCTTTGGCTCTTCCGACAAGTATACCGTTCTCCATTGTCGCTTCTCTTATATACTTACGATAGTCGGCGTTATCGGAAATATCCTCGGCGATAATATCCATTGCTCCGCTGATGGCTTCATTCTCGTCATTTACACCTTTCTCGGCGTCTACGAAAGCTTTGGCCGCTTCTTCCAGTGAGCCTGTAATTTCCTGCGCAAGAATGATCTCGGATAATCCTTCAAGCCCTTTCTCTCTGGCAATGCTTGCCCTTGTCTTTCTCTTTGGACGATAAGGAAGGTAAAGGTCCTCAATCGCAACCATAGTCTCGGCAGCAACTATCTTAGCCCTAAGCTCATCTGTCATCTTGCCCTGCTCTTCGATAGAAGCAAGAACCTGCTCTCTTCTCTCCTCAAGTCCTCTTAAATACTTAAGTCTCTCATCAAGGTTACGAAGCTGTTCGTCATTTAATGAGCCTGTTACTTCCTTTCTGTAACGTGAGATAAAGGGAATGGTGTTTCCTTCATCAATAAGCTTAATAGCGGCTTCTACCTGCCACTTCTCTACATTAAGCTCCTCTTTTATCTTTACTACTATATCCATACCTACCTCGCAGTATATATATGCTTTGTGCGCCGAAATTATGATAAAAAGAATAATTTTTGATTATTTTTTCATAAACCGCGCACTCCCATATTATACCAAGCCTTGCGGACGTATTTCAAGAGTCCGTAAAATGTCGAAGCATTGTAAAATACGGGGTTTTATACTAAAATTTAAGTAATTAACCAAAAATTTCAAAAGGAGTCATTCTTATATAAATGGCAGAAAACGACGACGAGAAATACTACTACAACAATTATAACTACAACAAGGCACATAACGAGCTGGACAGCCACGTGGCACTTGCTACTTTTGCCAGGATCCTGGGAATGTTTTCAATCCCGCTTTGCCTTATCTTTTACACAGGCATTATTCTTGGCGGTGTAGCGGTCGTTCTGGCTCTTTTGTCAAAGGGAACCATGAAGACATTCCTTCCGCAGGCAAAAAAAGCGCTTGTACTCGGAACTGTCGGCGTAGTTCTCGGATATACCATGATGGTTACCAGCATACATACGGTACTTACCAATCCCGAACAGCGCCAGCAGCTTAACATGATGTCTGAGCAAATGTACGGAACAAGTTTTGATGATATGTTAAATGAAATAAAATCGAGGTAATTTGAAGTTATGAGTATTATCGGTGCGATAGGCAGCGGATATGCACCATACAGATCTGCCGCCATCGGCACAAGTGCTGTAGCCGGAAACAAACCAATATTGAATCCCAATGCCTCCACCGAGAAGGCACCGGGCAGAGTATCATCTCCCGCAGAGTGCGAAACCTGCAAGAACCGCAAATACCAGGACGGTTCCGATGAGATGGTTTCTTTTAAGAGCGCTCAGCACATAAGTCCGCAGTCCGCTCCTGCAAGAGTACGCGGTCATGAGGCTGAACATGTAAGTAATGCTTACAAAGAAGCCGCCATGAATAACGGCAAAGTTCTTCAGGCTTCAGTTTCGATAAAGACTGCAGTTTGCCCGGAATGTGGCAGAACCTATGTCTGCGGAGGTGAAACAACCACCAAGATCCGCTACGGAAACGAAGACAATCCGTATGAAAAAGAGAGAAAAGCAATGCACCGTCAAGGACTTGTCGGTGCAAATATAGACCTTACAGGGTAAGTTGGGAGCAATATTTAATGACTAATCTTAAGACATCGACAGAATTAAAGGCAATCGCCAAAGAAAGATCACTTGATAAATACGGAATTTTAATACTTGCAAATATTATAATTTTCGTTCTGCAAATGGCTATCTCGAGCATTGTGACAATCTCAAGCTCGGGTAGCCTTGTTATATTTGCGATAAATCAAATAATATTCCTTATAGTAAGCATACTACTTGGTGTTTTGGTCTCAGGAAAAGCGTACCTGTACATGAATCTCATCTACTCACATACGGTTTCAACAGGCGACATTTTCTTCGGACTTAAGCAGCACCCCGACAAAGCGGTAAAGATTCAATCAGTCTTTGTACTTGCGGACTTCCTTTCAAGTCTTCCCGCTTCAATAATTTGGTTTATCCTGACACCGAGATCACCTTTTTCCGTCAGAGTCGCACTCTTCATCGCACTGCTATTCGGACTTATCGTGAACATCTACGTGTCACTTACATATTCACAGGCTTTTTATTTATTACATGATTATCCTGACAGATCGGCAAAAGAGCTCCTTGCATACAGCAAAACTCTTATGCAAGGGAACAGGTTTAAGCTCTTTCGTTTGCACATAAGCTTCATTCCGCTTATCATTTTCGGATGCTTGACCTTTTTCATTCCGCTTTTGTGGATTTTTGTCTACAGATATGCAACATTGACAGCGTTCTACCAAGATCTCATCGCTGCCGGAAATACAGGAAAGGTTGAAAATGGACTTAATTGATGCAATAAAAGCAATCGACAAACCTCACGAGAACGATGTGCTTAACAGGCTTTATACAGTATGGGGAGAAAATCTTGATAAAGACAATGTTCTTCCCGAATATCCAAGGCCGCGCTTTGTAAGAGACGGCTTTATGAATTTGAACGGTATCTGGGAATACAAGATTGTTCAGGATATATCGGCAAATGTTCTCCCTGCGGACACTGACGGCGAAATTCTCGTACCTTTTTCACCCGAAAGCTTTTTATCAGGTGTGGAAAAAAGACTTCTACCCGATCAGGTTCTCTGGTACAAAAAGGTACTTCCGACACTTAAAAGAAAACATGAAAACTCAAGATTCTTACTGCATTTCGGAGCTGTGGATCAGTTTGCCGAAGTATATATAAACTCATCTTTTGTAGGCTCGCATGGCGGCGGATATCTTCCTTTTACACTGGACATAACGGATCATCTGAAGTTTACGGATAATGACAGCACCGCTCTTAACACTCTTATTCATGTTAAAGTCAGGGATACGAGCGACAGCTCCTACCACAGCAGAGGTAAGCAGACTCTCAGACGAGGCGGAATGTATTACACCGCTCAGAGCGGAATCTGGCAGACTGTCTGGATTGAGGAAGTTCCCGAAACTTACATAAGAGAGCTTATCGTAACTCCTTCACAGGATTTAAAGAGCGTAACTATCGAAGTTTCAACAAATAAGCCTTGCGACATCGATGTCAGAATTCCCGGACACGAGGCAATTAAGCCCAAGAAATCCGGCGAAAGCTTTAACTCCGAGCGTGAGGATCTCTTTTCGTCAGACACATATCCTTCTAACGAAGCCGGCGTAAAAGAATTTGCTCCCGCAGGTTACAGCTTCTCTTTTGAAATTGAAGATGCTCATCTGTGGAGCCCCGAGGATCCGTACCTATACCCGATTCTCATAGAAGCAGGCGACGACAGCGTTCAGTCGTACTTTGCCATGAGATCTTTTACCATTGAAGAAGACAATACGGGAACAAAGCGTTTCTTCCTTAACCACAAGCCCTACTTCCTCATGGGAGTTCTCGATCAGGGCTATTGGCCGGACGGCCTCTACACCGCTCCTTCAGACGAAGCGCTGATATTTGATATAACTGAGATGAAACGACTTCATTTCAATATGATGAGAAAGCACGTAAAAATCGAGGCTGCGCGCTGGTACTATCACTGCGACAGGCTCGGAATGATAGTCTGGCAGGACATGGTAAGCGGCGGTTCATCCTATGCAAAGCCCATGGTCTCCTATCTTCCGACTCTTTTCCCGAAAGTATTCGGAAGAATGTCAGACGGCCCCGCGTACTACAAGACATTCTCAAGACACTCGGCAGAAGGACGGGGAGAATGGCTTAACGAGATGCAGAACACTATAAGATACCTCTACAGCGTACCTTCAATAGCAACGTGGGTTCTCTTCAACGAAGGATGGGGGCAGTTTAACGCCGCAGGTGCTACCGTTATGGCAAAAGAGCTCGACAATACAAGACCTATCGACCAGGCCAGCGGCTGGTTTGATGAAGGAAGCGGCGACTTTAGAAGCGTGCACAACTACTTCAGACCTCTTGCCGTAGAAAAAGATCCTAAGAACAGGGCTTTTGTCATCTCCGAATATGGCGGATTTACCTGCCACATAGACGGACATTCAAGCGTTGACAGAGTATTTGGATACAAAAAATACGATAACCTCGAGACACTCGGCGTTGCTTACTACAACGTGATAAACGCGAACATTATCCCGCTTATCTCAAAGGGGCTCTCAGGCGCAGTATATACGCAGGTCAGCGACGTTGAAGAGGAAGTAAACGGACTTATGACCTATGACAGGAAAATAACCAAGGTCAATCCGGATCTCGATCCCAACGTATACGCCAGACTGCACCGCAACTAGCAGTGTAGTACGTTACTGTATTACTTCCAAAAAAGACAGAGTTATTGTACAATAAATTATTATCTTATTAAGCACGATCAACGTGCAGAAATGAGGCCAACATGGAAAACATCAAAGCAGTTGTTTCTCTCGGACACGAAGCGCTGGGAGTAACCACACACGAACAAAGAAATGCCACAAAGCTTACGGCAAAAGCACTCGCCGACCTTATAGAAGCAGGCTATCAGCTTGTTATAACTCACAGTAACGGACCTCAGGTCAGCATGATCCACAAAGCAATGACTGAGCTCCACAGAATGTATATCGATTACACATCCGCTCCTATGTGCGTATGTAATGCAATGAGCCAGGGTTATGTAGGCTATGACATTCAGAACTCTCTTAAAACAGAGCTCACAAGCAGAGGAATCTACAAACCGGTAAGCACTATCCTTACACAGGTTACGGTAGATCCTTATGACGAAGCTTTCTATGCACCGACTAAAGCAATCGGACGTTATATGTCAAAAGAAGACGCCGATACAGAGATTAAGAAAGGTAACTTTGTAAAAGAAGATCCCGGAAAAGGCTACAGAAGAATCGTTGCCGCTCCTAACCCCATCAAGATTGTTGAGATTGATGCTATCAAGACTCTTGTAGAAGCCGGTCAGGAAGTTATCGCATGCGGCGGCGGCGGAATCCCGGTAATTGAGCAAGGTCACGTTCTTAAAGGCGCTTCAGCGGTAATCGAAAAAGATTCTATCGCAGGAAAGCTCGCTGCAGACCTTAAATCTGACAGACTTATCATTCTTACATCGGTTCCTTACGTATACAAGAATTTTGGTAAGGATGATCAGGAACCTATCCTTAAAATGAACGTTAAAGAAGCTAAAGAGTACATCGAAGCAGACGAATTTGGCGAAGTAGACATGCTTCCCAAGATTCAGGCAGCAATTGAGTTCTTGGAATCAAATCACGACGGTTCGGTTCTTATTACTTCTCTTGCTTCTGTAGCTGATGCACTCAAAGGAAAAGCAGGTACATTCATAACTTTTGAGTAACCTCTTTTCTCTATGGAGATAATATGGAAGATAAAAGAGACGATAACTTCGATTTCAGAGAAGTTACAGACGAAGAACTGAATAACAAAGACACAAAAGATACAGAAGACACCACTTCAAATACCGACAACAATGATAATAATGACAAGTCGGAGTTTGAAGATGTCTGCTTCGTATGCAGAAGACCTGAGAGCAAGGCGGGCAAGATGTTCCATCTTCCCAATAATATCTGCATCTGTGAAGACTGTATGCACAAAACAATGGACACGGTCACACAGTTTGATTATCAGAATCTTCTGAATAACCCCAATCTTATGAATGAACTCAATAAGAATATGGGGACATTTCCGAATGTGAGCTTTTTCAACTTAGGCGATATGCCCGGTGATTTCAACATGGGTGGCATTCCCAACTCACAGAAGATCAAGAAAAAGAGCGAAGCTAAATCAAAACCCGTTATAGACATAAGGAACATTCCCGCTCCCCACAAGATCAAGGCCAAACTTGACGAATTTATCATAGGACAGGACAAGGCCAAAAAAGTCATGTCTGTAGCGGTTTACAACCACTATAAAAGGGTTGCGACAGATACCATGGATGAGATTGAGATAGAAAAATCAAACATTCTTCTCCTTGGTCCCACAGGTAGCGGTAAGACTTATCTTGTTAAGACTCTTGCCAAGCTTCTCGATGTTCCGCTTGCTATTGCTGATGCAACATCTCTAACAGAAGCAGGCTACATCGGAGATGATATCGAAAGCGTTGTAAGTAAGCTCCTTGCAGCTTCAGGCAACGATGTGGAAAAGACAGAACACGGCATTATATTTATCGATGAGATAGATAAGATTGCCAAAAAGAAAAATACAACAGCAAGAGACGTAAGCGGCGAATCTGTTCAGCAGGGAATGCTTAAGCTTCTCGAAGGCTCAAATGTAGAAGTTCCCGTAGGAGCAGGAAGCAAGAACGCCATGGTTCCTCTTGCCACAGTAAACACCAGAAACATCCTGTTTATCTGCGGCGGTGCTTTCCCCGACCTCGAAGACATCATCACTCAGAGACTGAATAAACAGACTTCAATCGGTTTTGATGCCGATCTTAAGGATAAATATGCAGATGACCCCAACGTTCTTTCCAATGTAACGGTTGAGGATCTTAAGAAGTTCGGTATGATTCCTGAATTCCTCGGAAGACTTCCGATTATCTGTACACTGCAGGCTCTTACCAAAGAAATGCTTATCAAGATTCTCAAAGAGCCAAAGAATGCAATCCTTAAGCAGTATCAGAAGCTCCTTGCTCTTGATGAGGTCGATCTTAGATTTGACGACAGCGCTCTCGAAGCAATCGCTGAGAAAGCATTGGAAAAAGAAACCGGTGCACGTGCCCTCAGAGCCATCATCGAGGATTTCATGCTTGATATCATGTATGAGATTCCCAAAGATGACAACATCGGCCGCGTAACCATTACAAGAGATTACATTGAAGGAAAAGCTTCACCTCTTATTGAGATACGAGGCGAAGGCATTCACCCTCAGATTCCTGTATTTAACAAGGAACAGGCCACTCTTGTATAAGATTTGATCAAAAAAATTTGAGGCAGTTCAAAATGAATTTCCATTTTGAACCGCCTCTTTTATTTAATACTTTTCTGTTATCTTTCGTATCTTAATATCAGCCGCCTGTGCCTGCTTTCTCATCATCTGAAGCACTATCGGATTCCGCATTGGAATTATTATCATCCGATGAACCTATATTCTTATTGGACAGCTGAACCGTAACATCTATCGTATCGTACTGATTTCCGTTAGGTCTTAGTATCGTTATATTAACCGAAGTTCCAACCGAATAGTATCTAAGCTTTGAATGAAGTTCTTCCATAGAACCGATCTCCGATCCGTCAAACTTCACAATGACATCACCCTTTTCGATACCGGCCTTTTCTGCTCCACCTCCGGGAATAGTCTCATAAACATATACACCCTGAGGAATACCATACTTCATTGTATCTTCAGCAGAAACGCTTATACCCTGGATTCCAATAACTCCCTGGTCTTCTTCTTTTACTTTCTTCTTGGTCTCCTGGTTCATAAGCTCTTCAATCTTAGGCTTAGCAAGCGAGATAGGAATAGCATATCCCATACCTTCAACTGCCGCTTCACCGATCTTGATAGAGTTAATACCGATTACTTCACCTTTGATATTAAGAAGTGCACCACCTGAGTTACCGGGGTTAATAGCTGCATCTGTCTGAATATATATTTTGGATGAACCCTCTCCCATATCAAACTTTCTGTTGACCGCTGAGATAACACCTGTAGATACAGACTGACCATATCCAAGAGCATTACCGATCGCGATAGCGGGCTCACCAAGTGTAAGCGCGTTACTGTCACCAAGTGTGGCAACTTTAATCTTTGACGCCGTATCAGCAGGAATATCCTTAAGAGATACAGCAATTACCGCAAGATCCATCTCGGGGTCGGGTCCCTTTAGATCTGCCTGAACAGCTTTTTTAGCCGCCTCTTCATCGGATGATCCATCGGAAAAGATAACTTCGATTGAATCAGCTCCGTCTACTACGTGGAAGTTTGTTGCGATCAAAAGCTCCGAATCATTCTTGCCGACAATAATTCCGCTTCCTGATGCATAAAGTCCCTCTGATTCCTGACCGTATCCGAAAAAGTTTGATGATTTGATACGGTTATTATGAATGATAACCATTGAAGGCATAACTTCCTGAACAACACCTGTAACATCCGTTACTGTAGCTTTTCCCACGTTTGATACCGTCGTGGTAGCTATATTATCCGGATTTGCACCGGTATTCTCTTCTGTCTTCTTAGTATTAAATGATAACAACGGCTTGTCCTTACCGTATGTTCGATACAAATATCCGCCTGCGCCAATTCCACCGACAATCGCAAGCAACACAATAATTGAAACTAAAATCTTCAGACCTCTCTTCTTAGCCGGTCTTTCCATATTACCCATAGCATTCCCCATTGTACTTCCTGCATTTGAATATTGATAGGCTCCGTAATTATTCCCGCCGTTTCCATATCCATATGCGCTCTTTCCTGTCAAATCTCCGTTATATGTCTTATCATCGGAATAATTATAGTTAGTGTAGTTATAACTGTTGTATGAGTTTGACGAATTTACACCACTGTTTTCTTTGGTAACATCTTCATACATAGTATCTACCTTCTTCCTTTTTTCTATTTGTTAAAATAAGTATAGTTTCATTATGTGTCGAAATTGTGTTTATTTTATTATAAAAAAATAACGTAAATTTTTAATAGTCTTCTTCGATAACTTGTATCTCCATGTAATCAAACTCAATCTGCTCCACAAAGGCGTCTTTGTTGAATCGACACTTTGAATGGATCTGGAAATCTTTTACTATATTATCAAGCCAAATAGGTTTGGAAAGGTCCATTTCATAACATGCCTTCTCAATGGCATTCATTACTTTATGTGTTCTTGTATCGTTTGATTCGTCGCAAACGACCATATCTTTTATAAGGTGGTTGTCTTCCACCAATCTTACCCAAAGTCTAAACATCTTATCTCCTGCTATTCCGATAGTAAAAACCGGTCGCATGTTCCCTACAGAGCATACGACCGACATATTTTTACATCTTAATTATTCATCATATCCGTTAGGATTCTGACTCTGCCATTTCCATGAATCCGCACACATCTCTTTTATTCCATACTGCGCGTGCCAGCCAAGCTCTTTTGCCGCTTTATCCGCATTAGAATAACACGTAGCAATATCACCTGCGCGTCTGGGCTTGATCTCATAAGGGATCTTAACTCCCGTTGCTTCCTCAAAGTTCTTGACTATATCAAGAACGCTGTATCCGACACCTGTGCCAAGATTATAGATATTAAGTCCGCTTCCGGGCTCAAATTTCTTAAGCGCCTTAACATGTCCGAGTGCAAGATCCACAACGTGGATGTAATCGCGCACACCGGTTCCGTCATGCGTATCATAATCGTTACCGAATACATTGAGCTGAGGGAGCTTTCCTACAGCAACCTGTGTGATGTAAGGCATAAGGTTGTTAGGGATTCCGTTCGGATTCTCTCCCATTGTTCCGCTCTTGTGTGCTCCGATAGGATTGAAGTAACGAAGAAGAACAACGTTCCACTCGTTATCAGCCTTATAAATATCGGAAAGTACCTGCTCAAGCATTGATTTGGTCCATCCGTAAGGGTTTGTGCATGTTCCCTTAGGGCACTCCTCAGTGATAGGAACAAAAGCGGGATCTCCGTATACAGTCGCCGATGACGAGAAGATTATGTTCTTGCAGTTATGCTTTCTCATAACATCAACAAGTGTAAGTGTTCCCGAGATATTGTTCTCGTAGTATTCCCAAGGTTTCTCAACAGATTCTCCAACTGCCTTAAGTCCTGCAAAATGGATAACTCCGTCAATTTTTTCTTTTGAAAAGATCTCTTCAAGACCTTCGCGGTCTCTGATATCTGTCTCGTAGAAAGGTACTTTCTTGCCTGTGATCGCTTCAATTCTTCCGATTACTTTTTTGCTCGCATTGGCAAGGTTGTCCATTACGACAACATCGTATCCGGCGTTCTGAAGTTCAACAACAGTGTGAGAGCCGATGTAACCTGCTCCTCCTGTCACCAGTATAGTCATATTACTACCTTCTTTCTGTCATTAAAATTTCTGCGTATGATCAAAGCTCGATTCCGTTCTTCTTGCAAAGTTCTCTTGCAGACTCTACAGAATCAACACCTGTCTTGTTCTTGATAGGTGCAAACTCGTGCTCTCTTACTACCTCATAAGGAAGGCATGTATCAAGCATGTGGATCATATCAAGAACGAGCTGCTCAAACTTGCATCCGTTAGGAGTCTCGGGCTTAACAAGATTAGCATTTTCGTCTATGTAAGGAATCTTCTTCTCAACAACGTGAAGCGGAAGTTCCTTCTGAGCGATTTCATAGAGAGCTTTCTCATTGAACATATAATTGAGAATAACTCCGTAGTTGTAAGCAGGATCGCCATTCTCGTCCTTGGCATCCATCATCTCCTGTGAAAGCTCGTAGTACTCTACGATTGAAGGCTTGCCATCTTCGAGACACATAACGCCTACCTTTTCATCGGGAGCGTTCTTCCTTACAACCTTGGCTCCGCAAGAAACCTTAGCTGCAACTGTAGCTCCTACAAAGCAAGGATCTGCAATTCTCTGAAGAACGTTGTCTACTGCAAAAATGTCTATCCATTCGATGCCCTCTTTTACAATGACATCACGAAGACCTGCTTTAAGAAGTGATGAATACCAGCCGGCGTTACCATTGGGAGAAGTTGAGATTCTTGACTTGCTCTCCATGTATACCTTTCCGTCATAATCGGATGCCGGTGCCATCTCCTGCTTAAAGAATATGATCTTATCTTCAGGATAACCGAAGAAGTTTTTCTCCTTAAGGAAATTAACAGTAGCATCATTATTCTTTTCACTAGTCATAATGAAAAGACGGATGTATGTGCCATCTGCCTGCTTAACTGTATCAAGAAGGTTCTCGATTATTCTCTGGAAGATATAAACAGGCTTGGTTATACCGATATCATACATTCCTTTCGGATTGTCGGATCCAAGTCTTGTTCCCATTCCACCTGCAAGAAGAACTGCGGCAACTTTGCCTGCCTTGATCGTCTCAACGCCAAGCTTAGTAAACTCGTCTTTCCTCTTCTCGATCTCTGATACCTGAAGAGCCGCCAAAGGTGCAAACTCTCCTCTTGCGTCAGCATGTCCAAGATTCTTACAATTAGCAAGTACCGCAAAATCCGTGTCCTCAACCTGCGCAAGAAGCTCCTGCTTCTCAGAATCGCTAAGTTCGGAATAATACTTAAGTACATGCTCCTGTCCGTACTTCTGTAATTTCTCTTTTGCTTCTTCGATGTTCATTTTTAAATTTCCCTCCGTTTATAAACATTTTTGGACGCTCCGCGCTTTTGCACTGAGCGTCCAACCCCTCATTATTATATTAATTAGCCGGTGCCGCGGGAGCTGTCTGTGCTGAAGCAGCGGGTGTTGAGGCTCCTGTTGATGCAGCCGCACCTGCGTCAGGTGCCGGAGCCGGAAGTGGTGTTCCGGGTGTCCAACCTGCAGGATCTGCAAGGAGACCGTTCTTATCAAATGTGCATGACACATTCTCAAGTACTGCAGTTGTCTTTACAAGCATCTTACCTGTGTTGCCGTCAAAGTAACGCCATCCGTCAGGCTGCTGAACCCATCCTACAGTTCTGTGTCCGTCCTTAGGCTCAAGATAGTATACTCCGTCAGGAAGTGAAGCCATTCCTACAACCATCTTACCGTCTGCACCGAAGTAATATCTCTGTCCTTCGATATCGCTCCATCCTGTAACCATTTTTCCGTCAGGTCCGAAGTAATATCTTCCTGTAGCAATCTCTCCTGACCAACCTGTCTGCATTACGCCTTCAGGATTGAAGAGGTAGTTAGCCTTTTCAATAGTCTGATTACCTGTAACCGCAACATGATCCTGGTTAAAGAAGAACTTCTGTCCCTGCTCGTTTGAATACCATCCCTTGATAGCTGCGCCGTCTGAACCAAACATATACTTGCCTGTCTCAAGTGCAACCATACCGGTCTGCATTACACCCTGAGGATTGAACATGTAGAGCTTATCTCCAACCTGCGTAAGACCTGTGTGCATCTTATACTCATCATCAAAGTAGTGAACGCCGTCTTCAAGAGGTACAAGACCTTTCTGGCATACACCGTCTGCATTTGCGTAGTAAACAGTTCCTCCGAGGTTGAGAAGTCCTGTTCTCTTTACGCCTGCTTCATCAAAGTAATAGCGCTTGCCTTCGATATCGGCAAATCCTGTCTTGGCAAGTCCGCCTGCTGTAGGATCGAGATAATAGATTCCGCTCTCGTCCTGGAACCAGCCTGTCTGGATATATCCGTTAGGATCGGCATGGTATTTCTTGTTTTCAAGATTAATCCATCCGAACTGCTTACGGAAGTTGTGATAATAGAATGTATGTCCGCCCCAGCTGTTAAAACCTTCAGGAATAATTCTTGTGAAATAATCCGAGTAAAGGTGATCGACATCAACTCTTCCTGGAATTCCGGGATATGTTGCATGGCTGCTTGACTGCCACATTACGTAATCGCCCGGATAATCACAGGCAACGTCGTACTGTGCAACCCACTTAGGTGCAGATACTGAAGGCATCCTCTGCATGAACCAGTTTCTGTTTGCATATACCAATGTCTCATATCCTGCGCCACTGAGAATATTGCAGAATGTATCTGCAATAGCCTGAAGCTGTGCAGCATTAAGACCTTTCTGAACGTTATCTTCTATATCAATCGCAACCGGAAATGTTACCGCATAAGGTGCAATCCACGCAAGAACCTGATTTGCCTCCACAGCTGCTGCCTCCGGAGTTGTTGCATAAGAATAGATATAAATACCTGTTCTGATACCTGCCGCATTTGCTCCATTTATATTATTTACGAACTGTTCATCCAGTCCCTTTTTCATTGTTCCCACACGTATCATGGCGAATCTGATACCTGCTGCCTTAACCTGTTGCCAATTGATTCCACCCTGAAACTTGGATACGTCGATACCTGTAGCCAATTCAGGCCCTACCGCACGTGCACTCGCACTTACGCCGGCAATAGGAGTAAAGAATAAGGCAGCTGACATACCGACAGCCCCCAGTGATGTAACAATCTTCGAAACTTTTCTCATTATAATACCTCGCTCCCATTTTTTTATCGCATTAAATCACACACTTAACGTTCTCATTATATTAGTAAACGTTTGCGTAGGTCAATGGAGAATTGGCATATTTACACTTTATTAACAACTTACCTGAAACTAACGGTATCAGAACAGTTCCGATACGTAAAAAAGTTTTTTCAGCGAAATGTTGACAACACAGTTTTCATATGTTACTATGCCCATCGTAGTACTACAGTCGTACCATGACAGGCATAGCATATGTCGATACTCTTTTATCGAAATATCGCAACAAAAGAGATATGGCATAAAAAACAAAGCATTTAAGGCAACATAGCGGCTATGCATTCTTTTGATATTGCTGATAGTATTTATTTCATCAGCAATAGAACTACTAACCGGAAAATGACATATAGGAAAGGATTGTAACAATGAAGACATTACTCGGCTCCCTTTACCAGGTCATATACACCATGGACAAAACTCACCTTATCTGGTTCGCAGTTTTTGCACTGATCGCATTGACCCTCGGAATACTCCATACCCGAATAAAGGGCGATGAAAACAAACTCAAGTTGTGGAAAAAAGCAAGCTTTGTCCCAATATTTCTCGCTTTGATCCACATTATTATTTATGTTATTGCCGGCAAAGAAAGCATTATTTCTTTCCTCCCAATCTACGCATTGGCTCTTATGACACTGATAGCTACTTTATTGGGAAAAAGAAAAATCGGTTACAAAGTAGTTACCGTCATTACCTTCCTTCTTTCAATTGCCTGCTTTATAGCATTATTATTCATGCTTCCGTCAAATACATATAACTTTTCAGAAAGGAGTTATACAGAATCATTTCACCTGATGGCTCAGGCAATGGATAAAACATACATATTAAAAGAATGGAAAGATGTAGATTTTTCAGCACTTGAAAAAAAATATATGCCTATGGTTGAAGAAGCTGAAAACGAAAAGAATCTGACCAAATACTACGACGCGGTGAAGATGTTCTGTAACGAGCTTCATGATGGGCACGTAGGTGTAGAACTTGATTCGAATGAAGAAACCAACAATTCCATATTTAAAAATAACGAATATGGCCTTTGTATGGTTCATCTTGATAACGATGAAGTTATTGCAGTAAACACCCTTCCCGAAGTCAACCAACTTGGGATTGAAGACGGAACCGTTATTACAAAGTGGGACGGTAAGCCGATCAAAGCTGCTGCCGAAAGTATCCCTGACATGGGCGTCCCGGTAAAAGAAAATGCTGAATTCCTTTCATATATTTATTTATCAGCTTACGGGAATGAAACAGTCGACGTATCTTTCATTAATAAAGAAGGCACCGAGCAGACTGTTTCTCTGCAAAATATCGGAGAAAACACAACCTGTATAAAAACACTTACAACATACTCACACAGGCCGAATGCTAAATCAATTGAAGAAGCCTTACCGTGGTTTAACGAAAACTTTAGCACAAAAATGCTTACCGACAATGTAGGATACCTGCGTTTAAACAGTGAAATGCTCTCTGTTCAATCGATCGAACCCGGTGACATATTCGGTATGCTCACCGGCAATCACAAGGAATCCAAAGAAATATTCCGTAAAGGACTTACCGAACTCAAGGCTCAGGGCATGGAATACCTTGTTATAGATCTCAGAGGAAATACGGGTGGCTTAGACGAAATAGGCTGTGCACTTGCAAGTCTCCTCACAAATGATTACTACTTCGGTCAGGGACTCGGTATTCGCAAGAACGGAAAATACATCGATGTTTCTCCCGATCATGCTGTACATGGAACAGGCGAATTTGCTGACATTAAAGCAGTTGCTCTCACAAATTATGCATGTGTAAGCGCAGGAGACGGAACATCGCTTTATCTTTCAAAGCTTCCAAATGTAACCCTTGCAGGAATCACCAATCCCAATGGTTCAAACCAGGCTGTAGGCGGAGCAATAACTCTGGCAAATGACAAAATCAAGGTCAGTTATCCGGTCAGCCTTATCTTGAACGAAAATGACGAGCCCAATATTGATGTAAAGGCAGACCGCATCAGCCGTAACCCTGTAGAGGTTCACATTCCTTTTGATAAAAACGCCGCACTTGAAATATTCCACACCGGCGAGGATTACGAACTTAATTGGGCTATAAATTACCTTACCCAAAGCAATACTTAGTTTTACCCGACATAAGAAAAGAGACAGCAATGAATTACTTGAAGAATTATTTTAAGACAATATATCAGAGAATTAAGAGCATGTGTTTATGGGAAATAGCAGCGATGATACTTTTTACGGTTAATCTCTCAAGTATCTTCTACTTTAACCTTTCAGATCTTCGCCTTTCGCTGGATCCCGATTTTGCAACCGTTGTATATCATCTTAGAGAGATTGTAAATAAAGGAAGTCTCATACTTCCGAACTGGGTAGCAACCACCAGCATGGAGTTTGACTCCACTCTCATATTTGCAGTTCCGTTTTTTGCGATTACAGGCAATGAGTTTTTGTCTGTAGGCTTATCCGATCTTTTGATCGTTTTCATATATATTTACGCAATATGGAACATTTTAATGGCGCTCCATGTGCGGATTGGCGTTAGATTTCTTTCGCTTGCCGTCATCATAACACCTTATAACTATGACTGGCTTGATTACTTCAAGATGCTGTTCTTTGCGCACGCCAATTACAGCATTAAGGCTCTTGTTCCGATCATGCTTGTGCTATGCCTTATAGCATTTGATGATGGTGAGTTCGCCGATTGTTTCAGCAAGAGAAAAAGAATCATATTCTTATTTACATATCTGTCACTGCTTTTTGTGACATGCGCTTCTACAGGAATTTACACAATTGTCTGCGGAGTCACACCAATCTTTTTTGCATCTCTGTTCTCTTTGTGGAAAAAGAGATATCCCTTCAAGGAAAGTGTGGTTCCGGTCTGGGCAATGACAGGCATCTTTGCCTCAATAGGTGTGTTTACCTATAACCTGATCTACACAGGTCATTCTCCCGACACATCCCCGGTAAAGATATCAGAGTTTTGGGATAACCTGAAGTACGTTTTTGCAGGAGTTTTCCAGGCCTTTGGTATTATGGGACACGAAACTGTTCCTGTATTTTCCAAGATGTGGTTTTTCATCTTGCTAAAAACACTTTTTGTTTTATTGATCTTTATTGTCACAGCGCTCGTCATCTATAAATGGATCCGCGGCGCCGCAAACTATAACTATTATTTACCGTTCTTCTCGGTAATTTTGTTTAACATGCTCATTTTGATCGTTGGTGATATGCGCGCCGGCAATGACTTCATTCCTTACAGATACCTTTTTGTGGGAATACCGATTCTTTTGACCGGAATGGGAATCATGCTCAACAGATACCTCGCAACTCACCAAAACAAGCAATCCATGCCTGTAATGGCTCTTATAATGCTCGCTTGTGCATATATGCTTGTCGGCAACTTCAAAGTAGCAAACGACAACCTCATGGACAAAGATTATATCGTTGATATGACCGACTATTTTGATACGCTCGACGTAGAAACCGTCTTTATTGCCGATGACAAGGACACTGCGCTCATGTGCAAGGCCGTTGACGACAGCAAAAAATATGCCTGCTACGACAGCGAAAACGAGAGCATCACACTAGAGATCAACTACTACCGTGATGAAAAGAATTTTAATTATTACGGGGATAAAAATGTGATCGCTATTCCAAACTTCAATAAGTTAACCGATTACGTCTCCGAAGACATTGCAAACGAATACGAATATGTCGGCGAAACGAGATGGCTTGCATGCTATAAATCCGACACCAATTATTTCAAACAGGAAAATAAGAACAGTTAAACATTCACCACAATGAATCAGTATATTTAAGACAAGATATAGTGTATTTGAAACAAGGACCCCCCCTTTTAGATAAGTGAGGTATACTATGAAAAAATTTTTAAAGATACTCGGAAGAATCTTTTCAGTTATTTTAATAATTGCCCTGCTTTTTATAACAGGTGCATTTATATACCACCGCATAGAGCTCAAAAAAGAAGAAGCGATATGGCAGAATCCTCCCGGACAGTATGTCGAAGTGGACGGCCACAAAATGCACATCTACACGGAAGGCGAAGGCGACCACACAATCGTACTTATGTCAGGCTGGGGCGACACAAGTCCATACGTCAATTTTCTTCCTCTTTGCAAAGACTTAAGCACCGATGCAAAAGTGGTTATCATTGAACGATTCGGCTACGGCTTAAGCGACGTTGTAAAAGAAGAAAGAACCTTCGATAAGATCGTCGAAAATGACAGAGAATGCCTTTCCAAAGCCGGCATAGAAGGCCCCTTCGTATTATGTCCTCATTCAATCGCAGGAGTTGAAGCAACTCTCTGGGCTCAGAAATATCCCGCGGAAGTAGAGGGAATCGTTGGAATGGATATATCAATCCCCGGTTTGGACGATCAATATAAGGAAGAGTTTGACGCCGCCAAAAAGCAATTTCCAATTATGAGATGCCTTATTGATTCAGGAATTATGCGAGTTCTGAGCGGACATTCAGATGAAGCCGATGAGCTTGCTAAAATGGAAACTGCCATTGGATACAGAAACGACGTAAATAACTGCAAGCTGGACGAAGGCTTAAATTGCATAGAAGCCCTACATGAAATCAGTAGCAATCCTCTCCCTACAGCTCCGACAATCCAGTACATCTCGGCACAGACTACCGAACTCTCTCCCGGCTGGCTTGAAGGCCATCAGGCCCTCGTAGATTCTTCCTCCAACGGAAAGCTTGTTAAACTCAACTGTGCACACTATGTATATAAATTTGAAGAAAAAAGAATCGCGAAAGATATAAAAGAGTTTTTGAAAGCACTATAATATTAGAAGGGACTTCGTTTTAGATGATCAACCATCTGAACGAAGTCCCTTTTTTTAAATAGAGCATTAGTCTATAATACATTATTCAAATAAAAAAACCCTTATTTATCATTTTGTTTTTCTCTTATCAATTCTACGAATTTTTTTATACCTTCTTTTTGATATGGTGTAAGCTTTTTCATTCGTATTATTTCTTCGCCATTTGTAATCTCATATTCATCATTATCTAAAGTCAAATCAAACTTATCATCGCCAACTGTAGAAATTTTCCGCTGTGATATAACAGTATTATATTCAAAAATCCTTCCATCCTCTGTATATGCTACTTTTATTGCACTAACCAAAATAATAGTTGCAAACATTATTAAATCAAATACCAGTAGATACTTCCAATAAGCAATATTAACTTTTTTATCAATAAGAAACAGATAAACAATCATAATAACGTTATTCAACAAATGAATACCAATAGCTACAATTCTCAATTTTTCATATTTATAAAATATTTCAACTCCTAAACTATCCCCAAAAATCATAATATAAAAAGTCAGCAATACAATCAAAAGTGCAGAAACAATTATCCCAAAACAATGTTCATTAATTATAATAGTTGGAATATCTAAAAGCTCTTGCCATGACTCTTTAAAAGTATCAGGTGTATAAACAAATAATCCAAATAGCACCAGTCCCCCTAACGCTTTCGATAATATATTTGCATTTCGACTTTCTTTTGCAGAGCAAACTTTTTTTGTACAGTTCTGCACAAAAGTAACCAATGCTATACAGGGCCCCCATAGAACAACACAAAAATTTATTATAATGCTCCAAAAAATTACCATAAACGCTCTCCTCAATACAAAAGTATTAATGAAATCAAAAACATTATTGGATGTCAAAATTTAAATGAATCCATTTTCCCACCCTAATATTGAAGTAGCCCAAGAGTCTCTATACTCTCGGGCTTTTTATCTCCAGTCTGACTATACTAAATATCTGTACAATATAATTTTGAATAATATCAGAGCATCCATTAACTCCAAATAATGCTCGTTCAAAGTCAACAACTAAACTTCCGTTATTGGAAAATATTTATTTAACGCTATACAAATTTTTTGCATCGTCAGCAGAAACTGTTTCTACAACACGTTTAAGTTCGTCATACTTATAGCTCGTCTTTACTCCGTCAGGATCTGTTATTGTAGCAACGTTTCCTCTGTCATCGTAAGTAAAGTTTGACCCTATTCCTCTATCGTCATAAACTGCTTTTATGTTTCCGTCACTGTATGCAAAAATGCTGGCATTCCCTCCGGGAGCAGCAATCTCTTTTATCGTGCCGTTTTTGTTATAAAAATATTTGTATGTATCGTCTCTTGGTCCTTTTACGGTATGAAGCTTTCCATCTACCCTATAGGTAATGCTGGTCTTATTTCCAAGCGCATCAATAATCTGCATATTTTACTTATTCAAGCTATACAACCACATACTTTGAATGCGACAAATAAGTAATACGCTACATACCTCAAAGTTCCAATTTCTGTTCAAGCAAATCAATTGCTATCACCTATAGTTTGGCTACTCTCTTTTAGCTTTTTAATTCTGATTATTACAAGAATAGCCTCAAAAGTAACAAAAACACAAAACAAAGCTCCTATCAAAATCTCTCCAAAATATAGAAACATTACTCCTATGAATAATGAAATTATTGCTTCTACCATCATACTAATAATTAGTTTTTTTACTTTTGACTCCAATATTTTTTACTCCTTTATTATATCCTTAAATCCTTTTACTCCGTTCTCCTGATATGGTAATAGTTTAGTCATTCTTACTTCCTCATCACCATTTGTTACTATAAATTCATCCCCATTCTCTATGATGTCTATTTTTTTCCCATTATATGTAAATATTTTTATCTGTCTAATTATATTGTTATATTCAAAGAACTGCCCCTCCTTTTCATATCCCACTCTAAACGCATCAAGCACAACAATAGATACCATCAATATATAATTTGATAATAATAACCATCGCCAACAATCATAATCAATGTCTGTGTTCGCATTACTCACCCAAAGAAAAACAATCACCAATATACTGTCTATTATATGCATAGCAATTGCTAACCATCTAACAATCCTGTATCTGTAAAAAGCTTTCATGTTTCTCTTATTTACGATTATGTAATAAAAACAAAGCCACATTACTATAAATGCTAATGCTACTATCCCAAACGCATCTCTCATACTTGCATCATTTGAAATATCTAATATTTGCCGCCACGTTCCAATATACATATCGGGATCCCAAAAGAAAATACCATATAGCATAAGTACTCCTAGCACTTTTGCTAATATATTTGCTTCTTTTTTATCTTTTACAGAACTCGCCTTAGTTGCACAATTCTGTAAAAAAATAGTAAGTATAATGCACGGTGCAACTATTATAATACCTATATTTACTACAAGAGTCCAAAATACAGTCATTTCTCAACCTCACAATCAACCTTCACAGTTATTCTTGTCATCTATTATATTATCAATAATCCACCCAGCTGCTTCCGACAAAATCCCAATATTTTTAGTATCATGAATCGCATACCATAAGAGTTGCTCACTTGCGCTAGGATTAGCACTATTAAAAACATCTGATATCCAATCTCCTGGACCTGATATTAAAGCTTGAGCTATACCTGATAAAGTCGCCTTACCTAGTACTTTTTTAACAGAGATGCTCTCGCCATTCTCTATACTTGTTATTGCATCAGCAACAGTACTACCAGTCGCACCTCCCAAAAAGTTACCCTTAGCACCACCAATTTTACTTGTAACTTTACAGTTAATATATGTTGAAAAGAATCCAGAGCTAAATGAATTACCTTTAACTGCACTTATCGTTCCTCCAACCGTTGCAGTTAAAATATCTTTATGTTCCATTATAGCAGTGCTTACAGTTCCTAACGTTGTTACTCCACCAGAAACAACCGCCCCTACTCCTGAAGCGACTGCTCCACCTATCATCGCTCCAGCAAGAGTATTACCTGCAGCTTTTATTAGATTTGCATGTTCTCCCTTCTTCCAATCAGAAATAATAGATGCATCACACGCTATTCCTGCCCCAACCGCAGCACCACAACAAGCTAATACCGGAAGCGAAATTGGTGCAGTAGCTGTCAAAGCTATTCCTACGCCTATAGCCCCTACAGTAGCTGCTACTGCACCTACAGTTACAGCTGCCACTCCTAATCCATCATTTATATCAAAATCTTTTAATTTAAGCCATTTTCCGTTATTATCAACAAAATCTATGGGACTATTTTCACAATATAGAAATTTGTTCAATGTGCTGGCAGAAGTTAGCAATCCTGGAAATTGATCTTCACCAACAAATCTACCATTATCAGTGCTGTAGAATCTTGCCTGTGCAAACTTAAGCCCCGATACTTCATCTTCCTGATAGCCTGTAAAAGCAAATGGCTGAATTATATTGCCCTGTTTTGTGTATGCATGCTTCGAGTTATTGTTTCTTATATTGCCTGTAAACGGATCTATATTTCTTCCAAAGTCATCGAATGCATATGATGATACAACTGCTCCGTCAGTACCTGTCATGTACATCGGTGATCCAAGTTCATCCTGGATATAATAGAAGTTATTTCCTGACTTTGACATAGAAATTACATTGTTGTCATAAACAAATCTCTCTGTCTCACCATTTACCGTTCTCTCAAGAAGGTTATAGTAATCCTTCGAAAGATTTCAAAAAACTCTATTCTTTCTTCCGGTCTTACAAATGCTAATAGCGGAATCCCCCGATAACTTCGTTATATGCCGTAAGTTATCAGGGGATTTTTATCTTATCTGATCATCCTTCTATCACAATACCATTTCTCTTTAGTTCATCATACAAAGCACTCATATCCTCAAATATAGCAATTTGTATAGGAACTTCTCTGTCTCTGGTCACAAAAACAAATTTACCATCCATAAAGAAGCACTGATTAATGTCGCTATACTTAATTGTCTTGAAATATAATCCGGCATGTATCACAAACCTGTCCTCTTTAACCACTATCGAGCTCTTAATAATCAAGTTAAGAAAAAGCCCCATAGCTGCTACTACTAAAAGAAACGTAACGACATTTATTATAGCTTCAAAAACGTTTTTTCCTGCAAGCGCTCTGAATAATCTTGGTGAGCATGCCGCTGCGGAAGCAAACGTTGCAGCCATTATTCTATTAAGATTGCCATTTTTGCGGCCTTTAATTTTTATTTTTCCATTATGTCGCTTTTATATAAAGTCATACATACTTATTTCACATTACTTTAAACTGATCTAGCATCAACATAGCCGCAAAAAGCATCGAAACTAGCGTTGCAATCACCAAGACAATCAGTATTATCCCATAACCAAACTTAGCAGCTTTGTTGTCCGTTTGCCCTATGTGGCGCATAAAACTTATAGCTTCAACAATACACAATAAAGCAAATGTTACAAGCAACCATATATTATGATTGAATTTTTCAATTTCTCCAGTCAAATATAAGACCAACAACACCATGACACTAATATGAGCATATAATTCAATTATCACTGCAGATAAATCAAATTCCTCATTTTCTTTAAAGGGATTAAGTAGGAGCTTCAGTTTAGGTGATACAACAACTTTATAAAATGAAACATTATTAATTTTTTTATTATTCATAACCCAGCACATATAATAAAGCCAGATAATTACCGCAAATACTATCTTCATGGTTATTCTCCACAACTGTTAAAATTTTGAATTATTCGCCTTGGTATATCATATAATTTTTCGTCCGTTAATAAATCAGATGCTGTATATCTTGCACCTTCAAACCCTACTGCTCGTGCAAAGCCTTTACCAACCTCATCACCTATCCATCTAACGCATTCTTTTGCCCATGCGCCTTTAGCACCAACACCAATCTTATTCCATCCCCATTGATTTCCAGCAAATTTCATTGCTTCATTACTTGATCCAGCTCTAGTTCCTACTATTCCACCAATAATACCATTAATCAGCACCCCTGATGCACTTATTTCTTCACCATTAACTGCCTGTGTAACAGCATATGAAGTACTATTAATTATTGCATTTCCAGCAAAAAGCATTCCCGGATTAGCTGTTACACAACTTAATGCTCCTGATAAGGCACCACTTGCCCCTGCAATAAGTGTTTGATTCAAATTAAAATCAGAGAAACCTTTATGTTCAATAACTTGAGCAACAACATCTACTCCCATGGATATAGTTCCAGATGCAAGCGCAGTTGCACACACAAATCCAACTGCTCCAGGTGCAAGAACAGTTCCCGCCACCAATCCAGTAACAACTGCAGTTGTAACAGCAACTTTTGCAACAGTTCCCTTATTTTCATCCCACCATTTTTCAGTAGTATGTGCAACACTTTTAGCAGTAGAACTAATTTTTTCTACTCCATTTTCAATATTGCTTGCAGCATCAGTTATCCACTTAGGCAAATTTCCATCATTATCAACAAGATTAATCGGATTCCCCCAACAATAGCCATAGTGATTCAGCGTAAACGGACTAATAATAAATCCTTTT
>NZ_JMMD01000017.1:0-93469 GCF_000686965.1 Butyrivibrio sp. AE2005 | reverse complement strand
CGGAAAGGTCTGCGAAAACTGTCCTTACCTTGAACAATGTACACTTAGCAAGAATCATGTAAAACTGGTAACCCGTCATATCTGGGAAGATTACATGGATGAATGTGATGACATAAGATACACCGAGGGGATGAAAGATCTCTATTCTCACAGGAAGGAGACAATAGAGAGAATCTTTGGGACAGCCAAAGAGAATCATGGATTTAGATATACACAGATGTATGGAAAGGCGCGGATGGAAATGAAGGTCGCGCTTACCTTTGCGTGTATGAATCTAAAAAAGCTTGCAAGAATCAAGCATGAATGGCGGTTAGAAATGGCCTGATAAGGGCTGTTTATGACCATATTTATTATAAAAACGTCATCATAAGATGAAAAATGGCCTTGAGAGCTATGCTCTCAAGACCACTTTGTCTACAGTCTGAAAGGGGCATGCAAATTGCATGCCCCTTTTTTGCTTGCCTGAACTCTTATCATAAATGGAAGAAACACAACTACTAAGCTTACAATAGCATCGAGTAGACTCAATATGCCTATAAAAACCAAACAAATTTTTGCGAGTCAACAAAAAGTTAGATTTATTATAGTAAAACTCTAAAAATGTAATTACTAAATGATGCCGCGATCGTAGAACACACGGGGATTTGTATAATATGCAGGATTTTTTACCAGTCTATATCTTGCTTATAACCCCCCCCATGCAACTGTCGTTCACACAAAAAAACTGTATTTCACACAATTGATATTGCATATTTATTCAGGGGGGGTAGAGTAAGGGAGTCGACGGAATATACAGGCTTGTAGAAAAAAATCAAAAAACAAATGAAGTTATCTGATACAATTCTGTTGATTAGAAAACTTCAGAAAAGGGGTACAAATGGAATTAGTATTGAATGATAGTTTTTTAGAATTATCTTCTGTAGAAACAGAGCTAATTGATGGCGGCAACATTGATTGGGACGGTACAGGAGATGCGATTGCAGTAGGAGCAGGAGCAATTATTGGCCGAGCTGCTGGCGGAGCTGCTGGCATGGCCATTGGTGGTCCTGCTGGCGCAAAAGTTGGAGAAGCTGTAGGGGAAATAGCAGGTGCTGCGGCAGGTCATATGATATACAGAGCTTTTGACTAATTTATGCTGTATGAATAAATAATATATATTTAAGGAGAGGTTAAATAATATGAATAGCTTTTGTGAAATAAGTAATATTGAAGCAATGGAGTGTAATGGTGGTGGACCGGTTTTAGCAGTTGCAGGTGCAATGATTGGAGCTGCACATGCAATGGGTGCAGTAGCTGTAGGAGAAGTTGTAAACGGATGTGACTCAAAAGAACAATTTGCAAAGGATCTATATAAAGGAGCTGTAGCAGGAGGTTTAGCAGGAGGCGCAATCGGACTTGTTGCACCAGGAGTATAATATTTGATTCTGTTGTTTTTTAATATGATTGCCTCAAGGTTTAATTTCTATGCCTTGAGGCAATCATAAAAGATGAAAAGAGGAAGCATGACAACATTAAAATATTTCATTCGCTTTGGAATGATTTTGACAATAATAGCGATATTTGCAACAGTATATGCACTGTTTTGTGCTGATAAAAAATCAATGCTAATCATAGCTATTTCATATATTAGTGGAATAATTATATATGCTGTACCTATGTCGTTAATCGGAGGTGCAACTGCAAAGCCGACACAGGTAAGTATTAGTAAAGGTACAATATCGAAAAATGATCTAATAGCATATATAAAAAAGCAAACAGGGTGGGATATAAAGGAAAAAACTGAAGAAAGTTTAATTTTTTATAAAAAGAAATCAGCGTTTATTTTAAATGATTGGTCAGAGTATAATGTAACTTTGTCATCTGATGAAAAAAATAATTATAAACTGATTGTACCAGCACATATGGTCTCAAAATTTAGTGAATTAAAAAAATGAAATTAAAGGAAAGTATCATTTATTTCTATAATAAACAATTAGGATTTAAGGAGGATAAAAAATGTTTGAGAATGTTTCAAATAATGAATTAATGGAAGTTAATGGAGGTGCAGCGGAGGGAACAGCTGTGGTTGTCGGAGTTTTAGCAGGTATCAAAATCACAGGAAATGTGGCTCACTAGGTTTTAGGATTTATTGAAATGGATGTGGGAACCAACTATTTCAATAAGATGTGATAGAGAGGTATTGTAGGAAGATGCTTTCTACAATATCTTTTTAAAGAATAGCAGATGAAATAAAAAACGGATAGAATTTATGAAATACTATTGTATACGACAGCATGATATAACTGATTGTGGGGCGGCGTGTCTCGCTACTATTTCAAAGCAATATGGATTATCAATATCTATCACCAAGATAAGAGAAGTTGCAGGTACAGACAAAAAGGGTACAAATGCTTTTGGAATTATAAAGGCTGCGCAAGAGCTTGGGTTTACTGCAAAAGCGGTAAAAGGAAATCAGGAGGCATTTTTTTCTGAGCTTCCGCTTCCGGCTATTGCGCATGTTGTGGTAGACGGTAAGCTGCTTCACTATGTGGTTATACAGAAAATCACTAAAAAACAGGTTATAATATCGGATCCGGCAAAAGGACTTAGAAAAGTCACTCCGGAAGAGTTCTTTAAAGAATGGACTGGAGTTCTTATAATGTTAGTTCCTTCCGAAACATTTAAGAAGGGCAAAGATACTAAGAATCTGTTTGAACGTTTCTGGAATTTATTGATTCCCCAGAAGCGTTTAATTTTGGATATTTTTTTGGCATCAATTATCATAACTGTCCTTGGAATTATTGGGGCGTTGTATTTTCAGATTATTATAGATGACATTTTATCAGCGGATATCGTAAAGACTCTTCATATTATATCTATTGGTGTGATTTTGCTTAAACTCTTTGCTACGCTTCTGGCATATATACGTTCACAGCTTCTTATATACCTGGGGCAGAAGCTCGATATTGCTTTACTACTTGGATATTATGACCATGTGTTAAAACTTCCTATGAACTTTTTTGGAACGCGGCGAGTAGGTGAAATTATTTCAAGATTTCAGGATGCCTCATCTATTAGAAACGCTATTTCAAATGCAACGCTTACGATGATGATTGATTCAATAATGGCAGTTGTCGGTGCAGTAATCTTATGCTGTAAGAGCCCGATTCTGTTTTTAATTGCGCTTATCATAGTAGCTTCATATGCAATTTTAGTATTTGCATTTAATAATGGCTATAGAAAAGCAAATGAAAAACAAATGGAAGATAACGCTCAGTTGACGTCGTATTTGGTTGAGTCTCTAAATGGAATACAGACGGTGAAGGCCTTTAATGGAGAATTGGATGTTCAGTTTCAAACAGAATCCAAATTTATTAAACTTCTGAGAAGCATATTTAATCTGGGGCATCTTGGGAATATGCAAAGTGGACTGAAACTTCTGATTTCCTCTATTGGAGAGGTGGCTATTTTGTGGGTTGGCGCTTATAACGTTATAAAAGGTAATATGACAATAGGAAGTCTTGTGTCATTTAACGCACTTCTTATATATTTCATTGACCCGGTAAAAAATATAATAAATCTGCAGCCAACACTTCAGACAGCAATGGTAGCATCAGACAGGCTTGGAGAAATACTTGATCTTGAGCTTGAAAAAGATGAGAGGGAAGAACGAAAAATTGCTCCTTCGACTCTTAAGGGAGATATTGCCATAAATAACCTGTCGTTCAGATATGGGACAAGAAAGCTGATACTTGAAGATTTTTCTATGTATATAGAAAAGGGGCAACGTGTTGCAATAGTTGGTGAAAGCGGTGCCGGAAAATCAACTATCGCCAAAATACTTCTTGGATTTTATCCATATGAGAAAGGAAGCATTACAATCGGGGATTATGCACTTCCTGATATAAGGCTGGACTCGCTCAGAGATAAGATTGCATATGTGCCGCAGGAGACTTTCTTATTCAGTGATTCTATAATGAAAAATCTGACATTCGGGCTTGAAAATCCAGACCCGGAAGAAGTTATAGAAGTTGCCAAGATAGCGAGAGTTCACGAATTTGTGAATGAATTACCGCTTCGATATGAAACCATGCTTGATGAAAATGGCGCTAATCTTTCGGGAGGACAAAGGCAGCGAATTGCAATAGCAAGAGCAATGCTCAAGAAGCCGGATATTCTAATTCTTGATGAAGCAACAAGTAATCTTGACGCAGTTACGGAGAAAGCGATTCAGGAGACGATAAATGCATATAGCCAGGGAATGACAACAATTATAATTGCTCACAGGTTAAGTACGATAAGGAGCTGCGACAGAATTTTTGTTATGGAAAAAGGAAAAATTGTTGAAGAAAATACACACGATGAACTTATGAAGGTCAAGAATGGCTATTATAGAACATTACAGGAATCACAGGTGGGTGCCTGAGTTATGAGAGAAATAGTTTTAGATTTTAATGAGATGTCTGACACGAAAGAAGTATATGGCAGTCGTCCTAATCCTTACTATGCAGTTTTTATTTATGTACTTGTGGGGATATTTGTAATTTCCGGAATTTACAGTTGCTTTGGAAAGATAGAAGTTGTATCGCGTGCAGATGGCATTATAAGACCAAATGACAATGTGGGAACTGTTGCAAGTATTTCTGGAGGGAAGATAACCGAAATCAATTATTCTGATGGTCTTCCTGTGAAGAAGGGAGAGGTGCTTCTTAAACTTGACACAAGTGAAGCACAGATTACGCTGGAGGGTCTGAAAGACAGCGAGAAAGACTTTGATGAAAAGCTTAAAATGAAGAATAGATTTTTACAAGGGGTTCAGAATGGTAAAAATCCGTTCAAATCGGACATTGAGGGGAATGATTATCCATACTATGTTGCATATGAGAAATATGCGATTTCGCAAAAGAACGAGGAATTGAAAACTTCATACAACATTGAACAGGCTAAAATAAATGAAGCAGCTTCATCCGAGATCATAAAAACAAGCAAATATCAGATTGATGGACTTAAGGCTTATGAGAAAAGTATCAGAGAAGGAGTAGACTATACTTCTGATTATCCGGAATATCACAGTATGTATTTATTGTATAACGAGTCTATGAAGAGCATTGATATTGAGCAGAAAGCGAAAAAGGAAGAAGCAAACTTAAGCGCATCGGGAAATGGTAATAAATACAATCTTGAGTATTATAGGCAGATGCTTGAAGAATATCGCTATTTGATAGATTCGATTGAAAGTGGACATTCAGTTTTTCCTGATGGAGATACAAGCAGTGCACGACTTCTGTTTGATGACTATCTTTACACGCTTACCGGGTATAAGAATACTCTGAGTAGTGCAAAGGATACATATGATAAGCTTAAAGAATCAGAGGACAGTGGTGTCGATAATAAAAATATAGAAAATTATCTTTCATACGATTGCAATATGCTGGAAGGATATAAGTTCTTCAGAGATTCAATTAATGAAGATGCGGATCTTTTTGATGAATCTAATGATAGCTATTCATATCATTCTTTATATCTTGATTATATAGAGCAGTTTAATGCACTTAAAAATGAGGTTGAAGATGCACAAAGAAACTACGATGAATGCCTGACTGCACAGCAGATGAATGAAGCAGATGAAAATAACAGTGATAATGAATCGAGCGACAGTCAGGAAAAATCTGAAACTGACATTGAAGCAGATATGAGCCGTTTAAGCCTTCTAAAGGCAGAGCTTGACAGCGCGATTTCTGCCAAGGACAGCTATAAATCAAATAAACTTGCAAGCGCCAATAACACAATAATGCAGATTGAATCTACAATTGCGCAGAAGAAGATAAGTCTTGGCTCAGCAGATAAAGCAAAATCGGAAGTAACAAAGACAAACGTTGACAATGCTTCGGCTACTGTTTCAGCGTTCAAAAGCCAAAAACTTGCAGAATATAAGGCAGAGATTGACAATATCACAAATAAAATTGAAGAGCTCAAAAGGGCAGAAAATTCAACGAAGCCGGCAGAGGCACTTTTGTCAGATATAGATATTGCATATAAGAATAAAAAGGAACAGCAGCATTTAACAACAATTACTCAGATTGATTCTTCGATAAAAACTTTGGAAAGTCAGATTCGTGATGCTGAGTCCACGAAAAGGTTGAATCAGATTACGATTGAGATGTATAAAAACGGAATGTCAGTGGATGGAAAGTATATTTCAGTGAAAGCTACTACAATAGAGCAGTTGTCAGCTTTACTTGATGAAATAGAAGTAATAAATAACAGTATTGATGAGCTGAAAGTAAAAATAAAGCAGGTTAATGAGCAGATAGAACAGGGAACAATTGTTGCATCCTGCGATGGTATTTTTAATGCTTCAGGTGAGCATGCTGTTGGAGATATTCTTTCGGCAGGTACTGCTGTAGGAACTGTAATTCCTGGTGGAGAGAGTGAATTTAAGGTTCAGATGTATGTGGATAATTCATCTATAGGAAATCTGGAGGTCGGAGATAAGGTCAAATACAATATTGTAGCGCTTCCAAGTAACGAATATGGTGTAGTTGATGGCGTTATAACCGGTATTTCAAAAGATACAATAATGAATAATACCGGATATTCAGGATATTTCTTGGTTGAAGGAACAATTGATAAAGTAAAATTGGTTGACCACAACGGCAATAACGGAGATGTTGCAATTGGCATGCAAGTAGATGCCAAGATTGTCACAGAAGAAAAAAGCATAATACGTTATCTTTTAGAAAAAATTAATTTATTCTGATTTTTAATCCGGACAAGAGCTAAAGCTTGTCCGGATTTGTTGCTATACGGATAAAGTGCATAGTTATTTTGTGTGATATACTATGATATAGGAAAGTGGAGATATAAACCCGAAACTAAGTAATACGAGGTGAGAGCATGATTTCAGCGCAGACGATTAAAGGAAGTATAAGTGAACTTGGAGCTATAACCAAAGTGGATTTATGTGTTATGGATTTAAACGGAGAAACTGTGGCAACCTCGGGCGAAGTTGGGGTCTCGGATATTTCTATAATTACTGATTTTGCAGCATCTCCGGTTGATTCGCAGGTTATTGGTGATGTACATCTTTTTAAAGTAATGGATGATGGCGAACCACTTTACATCGTTCTTTCAAAAGGCGACAATGAGCAGGCATATATGGTGGGAAAGATTGCGGTGAGCCAGCTTCAGGCTCTTGTTCTTGCATATAAGGAAAGATTTGACAGGAATAATTTTTTCCAAAATCTCCTTCTTGATAACATGCTCATGATCGACGTGTATAACAGGGCAAGAAAGCTTAAGATAGAGGTAACTGCTCCAAGAACGATAATTCTTGTTGAGACCGGACGTACGAAAGATAACAGCGCCAGAGAGCTCCTTACAAGTATGTTCGCGCCGACTTCCGGTGACTATGTTACGGCGGTGGATGAGAATAGCATAATTATCGTAAAGTCTTTGGGTAAGAATGAGTCATATGATGATGTAAATAAGATTGCGACAACTATAGTGGATATGATGAATACAGAGGCTCTTTTAAATGTAAGAGTTGCGTATGGAACCATAGTTGAAGAGATACGCGATCTCAGTAAATCATTCAAAGAAGCAAAGATGGCGCTCGAAGTCGGAAGAATCTTCAATGCCGAGTGCAGGGCAAACGGATATAATACGCTCGGAATAGGAAGACTTATATATCAGCTTCCCGAGAGCCTTTGTAAGATGTTTATAGATGAAATATTTGAGGATAAGGAAGTACCCAGTAATCTCGATGAAGAGACTTTGAATACTATTTCGAAGTTTTTTGAGAATAACCTCAATGTGTCTGAGACTTCAAGACAGCTTTTTGTGCATAGAAATACTCTTGTGTACAGGATTGAGAAGCTTGAAAAGAGCTGTGGACTTGATGTGAGAAAATTCGATGATGCGCTTACCTTCAAGATCGCACTCATGGTCCTTAATTACATGAAATATCTTAAGGAAAGAGAATAAAAGAAAGCGGTCCTGTGAGGGATACATGCACGTTGACTTCCGACGCAGCGCAGGCGACCTTACAACACATGAAAGGTTCTGCTTAGTGCTGCTTCGTTCCCGACCTGACACGGTTCGCAGATTTTCATTGCATAAGACCCACGCTTGTACAAAAGGACTGCTACATGCACCCTTCACAAGACCGCTTTGATTACTATACTTTTTTTTGACCGTAATGTCAATTTGTTATTGCTGGATAAGATCCTTAAGGGTGTAGCTGTCGATGTATTTGTTTACGACTTCGTCCAGTCCTTTCCAGAAGTTAACAGAATTGCATGAATCGGTCCTGGGGCACATAACCCCGTTTTCATATGCGACGCATTCAACGGGCGTGAGATTTCCTTCAACTGTTCTGAGTACGTCACCGATATTATATTCCTCGGAGGGCTTGGAAAGACGGTATCCGCCGTTACTTCCACGCATGCTGTTGAGGTATCCTGCTCTATTTAAGGTCGAAACAATTTGTTCCAGATATTTTACAGGTATGTTTTGTCTCTGAGAAATGTCTTTAAGTGAAATGAAATTGTCGTTACCGAAGCTGGCAAGATCTATCATTACTCTCAAAGCGTATCTTCCCTTTGTGGATATTCGCATAAAAAACCCCTTTTTATAGATAATTTGGTATAATATAGTGATATAATGTAGAATTGCAAAAATGACTTAAGTCATGAAGTAATTCGTATATCATATATTAACAGAATTACTACCATTTCGCTAGGAAAGAAGTATATTTATGAAAATGCAGCCAAAATCCGCAGGTGTGAACATGGAAAACTGCACTGAGGATGAGCTTAAAGATATCAAGTACATGAGAGCCGCCATTAATCAGGCGAAGAAAGCGTTTGCGCTTGGAGAAGTTCCGATAGGATGCGTAATAGTTTATGAAGACAAGATAATCGGACGAGGATATAACAGGCGCAACACAGACAAAACACCGCTCGCACATGCGGAAATAACCGCTATACGCAAGGCGGGAAAGGTGATAAAAGATTGGAGACTTGAGGGATGTAAGTTGTATGTTACTTTGGAGCCGTGTCAGATGTGCGCGGGAGCCATAGTACAGGCAAGAATACCCGAAATCGTTATGGCAGCGGAGAATCCCAAGGCGGGATGCGCCGGATCGGTCATGAATATTTTGAACAATCCGGATTTCAATCATCAGGTTGTTGTGAAAAAAGGCGTATTGGAAGAGGAATGCAGTAAACTGCTGAAAGATTTTTTTATAGAGCTGAGAGCAAGAAATAAAGCTGAGAAAGAGCAGAAAGGAAATCTTTAAGTGAAAAGGAAGATTCTCGCGCTGGTTATGACAGCGGTAATGACAATTAGTACAGTAGGCTGTGGAAACAGTAGAAAAGTAGTTTCGGATTTTCAATACCGTAATATAGATGTTTCAGGCCCTCCGGTTACAATTACTTATCTGACTATAGGAGATAAGCCCATAAACGGAATGACCGAGAAGGTTTTGGACAGACTTAACGAGCTTCTTTTAAAGAAGGTAAATGCGAAGCTGGATATCTATTATATTGGCTGGAACGATTATCTGGAAAATTATAACAAGACGCTTAGTTTGGGAAACGTTAATGTAGATCTTATCGCTGCGGGAAGTGACTGGCTTGACGCATGGCCTAACGCGGCTAAGGGATATTTTTTACCCCTTTCTGAAGATATGCTTAGAACATATTGTCCGCAGACATATAAATATGTGTCATCCATGGACTGGAGTTGCTGCACTTATGAAGGAAAGATATATTTTATTCCGGAAAATGAGTATACCCAGTGGATAAACTATGGTTTTGTTTACAGATTGGATGATGTAAAAAATGTAGAGAAAGCAAAGAGTAACGATCTCGGAAGAGATTTCAACATAGGTGAGATACAGGACTGGGATACGCTTGATGCATTTTTTACGCTCTATAGAGAGCAGAATCCCGAGAAGCTTTTCTGGGATGCTGACGGAAAAGAAACAAAGCAGGCTCTTGGATATATCATGTCCGAAAGTAATTATATTCCTATATATGAGCTTGGCGAATACGGAGTGTGGGGCATTTTTAAGAATGCGCAGAGTCAGATAGTTTCACCTTATATGTCGGGTAATTATCTTATTAACTATGCCAAGCTCATGAAGAAATGGAATGAAATGGGCGTATGGAGAAGTGATTTTTCGGATTACAAGGATAACTATGAGGCTTTCTATAACGGAGATACCTCGGTTGTTCTTGCGACTACAGAGGACTATTACACTACGATAAAGCCCAATATGGAAATTTATCAGCCTGAGGCAAAGCTTAAGTTCTTCTGGTTTGGAAAAGAAAATCTATTAAAGACTAGTATTTTGCACGGAGCAATGGCAATCTCATCAAAGTCAAAGAATCCTGAGAGAGCTCTTATGGTGTACGATATCTTAAGAAATGATGTGGAGTGCTACAGACTTATAAGATACGGAATTGAAGGTGTGCAGTACCAGATAAATCCCAAAGACATGCTTGAGAGACCTAACGGATATAATGACGAAAAAGATGGAATAACAACCAACTTCTGGTGGGGAAGAAGAGATTCCTATGAAAAAGCAGACTCGAACTATGCCTGGGATGATTATAACGAACTTAAGTCAGAGTATAACAAGATTGCAATAGACTATCCTTGGGACAGATACCGATTTATGACGACCAATATCAACAATACGATAGAAGCAGTCACCAAGGTGTGCGATAAATATATTCCTGAGATCACGTATGGCAGATATGAAGGAACTCCGGAGGCTGAGGTCAATGAATTCAGGACTGCTCTACAGGCCGCGGGAGTAGATGAGGTAAAAACATATCTGCAGAATATTTATGATGCCGATAAGGATAAGAACGGACATTAATAAATATCATACAAAGAAGACGAAAACTATGATAAAATAACGCCTGTAAATTGTATACATGTATAGCGTAGTAAAAATGGGTAGGAGGAATGGTAATGGTAACAACACTTGAACATGGGTGTTATCTCATAAACGGTAACACTGTAGTGCCTGATAATGCAGAGGCTGCAGCGGTTCTCGCATCTAACGGTGTATCAGAGGATGCGGCAAAGAGTGCGAAAGAGAACACAATAGCATACGGAATACTTAAAGAGCATAATACTTCCGGAAACATGGAAAAGTTATGCGTTAAGTTTGATAAACTTACTTCACATGATATTACATATGTCGGAATCATTCAGACAGCAAGGGCATCGGGACTTGAGAAATTCCCTATTCCCTATGTACTTACAAACTGCCACAATTCACTTTGTGCGGTTGGCGGAACAATTAACGAAGACGATCATGTATTTGGTCTTACAGCTGCTCAGAAGTATGGCGGAATCTATGTACCCCCTCATCAGGCGGTTATCCACCAGTTTGCAAGAGAGATGCTTGCAGCAGGCGGAAGCATGATTCTTGGATCTGATTCACATACAAGATACGGTGCTCTCGGAACAATGGCTATCGGAGAAGGTGGCCCCGAGCTTGTTAAGCAGCTTCTTGGACAGACTTATGATGTTGATATGCCGGGAGTTGTAGCAATTTATCTTGAGGGTGAGCCTAAGAAGGGCGTAGGACCTCAGGACGTTGCACTTGCAATCATCGGAGAAGTATTCGGAAGCGGTTACGTAAAGAATAAAGTAATGGAATTTGTCGGACCCGGTGTTGAGAAGCTCAGTGCTGATTTCAGGATCGGTGTTGATGTTATGACAACAGAGACAACATGTCTTTCATCAATCTGGCAGACAGACGATACGATCAAAGAGTTCTATGAGATCCACGGAAGAGTCGGTGATTACAAAGAACTTAAGCCCGGAAAGGTTGCTTACTATGACGGTCTTGTTAAGGTTGACCTCAGCTCGATCAATCCTATGATCGCTATGCCTTTCCATCCAAGTAACGTATATGAGATCGCAGAGGTTAATCGCAATGCTGCCGATATTCTTGCAGATGTTGAGAAGAGAGCAAGAGTAAGCTTTGGTGACAGCATTGAGTATTCACTTCAGGATAAGCTCAAAGACGGCAAGTTCATTGTTGAGCAGGGAATAATCGCAGGTTGCGCAGGCGGTGGATTTGAGAACATTTGCGCAGCAGCAGATATCCTTAAGGGACACTATATCGGAAACGACAGATTTACACTCAGTGTATATCCTGCTTCAACACCTATCTTTATGGAAGTTGTTAAGAACGGCGCAGCTGCTGCAATTCTTGAGACAGGAGCAATCCTTAAGACAGCATTCTGCGGACCTTGCTTCGGTGCAGGTGATACTCCCGCAAACAATGCGTTCAGTATCAGACATTCAACAAGAAACTTCCCTAACCGTGAAGGCTCTAAGGTTCAGAACGGCCAGGTTGCTTCAGTTGCACTTATGGATGCAAGATCTATCGCAGCAACAGCAGCTAATCAGGGTGTTCTTACACCTGCAACAGAGTTTGACGGAGAACTCAAGAAATACAAGTATCACTTTGACAGTGAGATCTATAAGAACCGTGTATTTGATTCACATGGAGTTGCAGATCCTTCCGTTGAGCTTCAGCTTGGCCCCAACATCAAGGATTGGCCTAAGATGTCAGAACTTCCTGAGAACATGGTACTCAGAGTTGTATCAGAGATCCATGATCCTGTAACAACAACTGATGAGCTCATCCCTTCAGGAGAGACTTCATCTTACAGATCAAATCCTCTCGGACTTGCTGAGTTTACATTATCAAGAAAAGATCCTGCATATGTAGGACTTGCAAAAGAAGTTCGTGCGGCACAGGATGCTCTTGTAGAGGGCAAAGATCCCATTGCGGCATGGGGCGAGCTTAAGGGCGTAATGGATGTGATCGGTAAGAAGTTCAGCGGTGTTAATAATGACAACGTTGGATTCGGATCAACAATCTTTGCTGTAAAGCCGGGTGACGGATCTGCCAGAGAGCAGGCTGCATCATGTCAGAAGGTTCTTGGCGGATGGGCTAACATTGCCAATGAATACGCAACAAAGAGATATCGTTCAAACCTTATTAACTGGGGTATGCTTCCTTTTGTTATTGAAGAGGGTGAACTTCCTTTCAAGAACAAAGACTACATCTTCCTTCCCGGAATCAGAGATGCGGTTAAGAATAAGGATGAAGTTATTAAGGCATATGCTGTTGCAGGGGACAGCATGACTAAGTTTGAACTTAAGCTTGGTAATCTCACCGATGACGAAAGACAGATAATTCTTGACGGTTGCCTTATAAACTACAACAGAGTTAAATAAAAGGGACTGGTATTGGTATGTTTTCTGTTATGAGGCGGAAAAACAGAATAATTGCGGCAGTGCTGACACTGTCGCTTATTGGAAGCGTCGCAGGCTGCGGCGCTTCTTCTGCTGAAAAACAGGTTGATATGGTCGAGGCAGGTTCAAAAGGCCCGGAAAACGGAGGAGGCGGTGATTACAGCGTTCCTAATCAGATCCCGAGCGTCCTTGCCGACCAGGTCGGATATAAGACAGACTCGGTTAAAACAGTTATATTACACGGAAAGAAGCTCCCAAAGACATTCAGTATAAAGGAGCTTGGAACAAAAGAAGAAAAATACATTGGAGATGTGGTCAAGTCTGTCTATAACGAAGAGACAAAAGAATTTACCGGCATAGGATACTTTACAGATCTGAAGGAAGAAGGAACCTATTATGCATGCGCGGATATAATCGGAGAATCATATTCTTTTACCGTATCGGAAGATGTGTACGCGAACGTATTTAATGAGGCGTGCAAAAAATACTACATTAACAGGTGCGGAATGTCATTGTCCGAAGAATATGCGGGTGAAAATGCGCACAGTGCCTGTCACACTACACCTGCTCATCTTCAGGAACATCCTGAAACAGAGATAGATGTTACGGGCGGATGGCACATGGACGAGCAGGCTGACAGAGATACGACGGTCGGATGTAAGGTTGCGGAGAATCTTCTTCTTGCTTATGAGATGAACGAAGCGGCTTTTACTGATGAAGCGGGAATTCCCGAGAGCGGAAACGGTATACCTGATATTCTTGATGAGGTTAGGTATGAAGTTGAATGGCTTTTAAAGATGCAGGATGCAAAGACAGGAGGAGAGTACGGTGCGGCGCTTACCGACAGTTCGGGTGGCGGAGATGTAATGACATACCCTGTCACAGTTACACCGGTTTCTATGGATGCGACGATAAATTTTGCATCGGTGCTTGCCAAATTCAGCTATATCTATCAGAAGTATGACGGCGAATTTGCGACAACATGCCTTAAAGCAGCGGACAGAGCGTGGAGCTGCTATTTTAACAACCAGAAGGCGCAGGACAGCACCACGGTATTTAAGGCTGCGGCAGAACTATACAGAGCAACGGGAAACTCAGGGTACGTGACAGTTCTTGAGGATTACTTTGGCAGAACTAATTTTGACCGGATTTTCAATACGGATGAGAATATACTGATCGGTTCGGTGACATATCTTTCTACAAGTCAGCAGGTTGACGTTGCAAGATGTGAGTACCTTATGAAGCTTCTAATGAAGCGTTCTGAGGATATTGCGCAGAAGGCAGGACAATCGGCCTATCTGGTAACAAAGACCGATGAGAAGGCTTTTGATGAGCTTTTGGATGATATGAGATGTCTTACCATAACCGACCATATAATATATAACCATGAGTACACTACTATCATAGAGAACCATGCGCATTTTTTGATGGGTATGAATCCGGGAGCCGTTAATTACGTTACGGATGCAACGGAGAGGACTTATGCAGATGAAGCAGGAGTCGGAATCCTGAACGATCCGCAGGCTGATGCGCTGTTAGTATTTATGCTCAGTGTGCTTGAAAAAAGGGAGAGGAATAGCACTTCGATATAGAGCATTTTTTGCAATGTTTTTGCAAACTGTGGGATTTGCATGGGCAGAATCATGGTGCTATAGTTAACCAAATGAATGTTAATATAAACGGACTAAATATAAACTACATAGATGAAGGAACAGGACCTTTACTTGTTATGCTTCACGGATGGGGCTCCAACATAGATCTTTTTGCGGGGGTTATTAATTTTGCAAAAAGAGGCTATCATGTTGTTGCAATGGATATGCCCGGCTTTGGAAAAAGCGATGAGCCCAAAGAACCCATGAGCGTTGAAGATTTCATGAATTTCGTGATCGACTTTATAAAGACTCTTTATCCCGATGATAAAGAAGTGATCTTCCTCGGTCATTCCATGGGCGGAAGAATAATAATAAAACTTGCTTCCGGAATAAATGAGGGCAAGCTTTCTCCGGGATTTACGATCCCTAAGATCGTACTTACAGATTCAGCCGGAGTTATTCCCGTTAAGACCAAGGCTCAGGTAAAGAGGTCAAGAAGATACAAGTTCTATAAGAATTTCATCACAAAGAGCGGATTGCTTAAGCTTGATCCGAAAGCACTTGATAAGCTTCAGAAGAAGTTTGGAAGTGCGGATTATGCAGCGGCATCTCCTGTA
The DNA here is from genome assembly GCF_000686965.1 of Butyrivibrio sp. AE2005. Lineage (NCBI taxonomy): Bacteria > Bacillati > Bacillota > Clostridia > Lachnospirales > Lachnospiraceae > Butyrivibrio > Butyrivibrio sp. AE2005. The sequence continues at coordinate 77,985 of NZ_JMMD01000017.1, read as the reverse complement.
ATGCGAAAGAGCCTTGTAATGGCGGTAAATGAGGATATGGTTCCGAGCATGCCGTCAGTTACGCAGCCGGTTCTTCTTATCTGGGGTGATAAGGATACGGCTACACCGTTATCTGACGGACAAAAGATGGAAGAACTTATGCCTGAGGCGGGACTTGCGGTCATAGAGGGAGCAGGTCATTACTCATTTCTTGATAATCTCTATGTATATAACAAGATTCTGGGAAGCTTTCTTGGAATCAAGAATTAAGGAGAGGGATATTTGGGAGCGATACTTATATTATTTATCATAGTATATCTTTGCGCTGCGGTATTGGGGCTTCGTTACTACACGCACATGCTTCAGTTATCGAGCTATCAGTTTCAGGGGTATTTTAGATTTTTAAAGACCACTGTTACTAAATACGGACTTCATGCAGGTGCGGCTGCGGCTATCTTCGGTGCGGGATTTTTTGAATATGCGGAAGCTCTGGAAGAGACCGATATGAACAAGATAGCGGGAGGGCTGTTTGTTCTTGCTATCGTTTTTCTGGCGCTTATGGCGGTTATGTATATTCCCAAGAAGGCGAAGAAAAAGTTTGTAGTTACACAAAGGGTTCAGAGATTATTTGTAACCTATGCCGTTCTGTTAGTGATCGTGGCACTTATAGCAGGTATCTGCGTGGCTTTCGGTGCTGATTGGAGCGCAGGTAAGCATGCGGTTGCTGCATTTTTTGTTGCGGCTTATATAGGTTGTCTGCCTCTTGTAGTTGCACTTTCAAATCTTATTAACAAACCTGTCGAGAAGAGGATAAATCAGTGGTTTATCGATGATGCGAAAAGAATTCTTAAAGAGCATCAGGGACTTAGAATAATCGGTGTTACGGGAAGTTACGGTAAGACAAGCGTTAAATATTATCTGACAACACTTCTTTCAGAAAAATACAGAGTTTTGATGACTCCCGAGAGCTATAACACTCCGATGGGAATTGTCAGGACTATCAGAGAGAAGATGGTTCCCACACATGAGATATTTGTTTGCGAGATGGGAGCAAGACATCTTCATGATATAAAAGAGATAACGGATATTGTTCATCCGGATGATGGTATACTTACATCAATAGGTTACCAGCATCTTGAGACGTTCCATTCACTTGAGAATATCGTCAGCACCAAGTATGAACTTCTTGATGCGGTTGACGAGAAGGAAAAGGCAGAGGGCGCAGCAAAGGGTAAGCACCTTAAGTTTGCAAACGGTGACAATGAGATAGTCATGGCAAACATGAAATATAAGGATGCCATAACTTACGGTGTTTCAGAAGGATGCGATTACAGGGTTTCCGATATTTCCGTTACGGGAGCGGGAACGACATTTAATGTGACTACACCTGAGGGCGAGACTTCTGAATTCAGTACGAAGCTCGTCGGAAGACATAACGTGGAAAATATTGCGGGTGCTATCGCAGTTGCGGCAAGCTTCGGAGTTCCGATGAACAAGCTTCGCATGGCGGTAAGAAGAATACAGCCCGTTCCACACAGACTTGAACTTGTAAGACACGGCGCTGTTTCAATACTTGATGATGCGTATAACTCCAATCCTAACGGAGCGAAAGTTGCGCTTGAGACACTTGCTCTTTTTGAGAACTCGGTAAAGATACTTGTAACACCCGGGATGGTAGAACTCGGGGCAAAAGAGGATGAGTACAACGAAGAGTTCGGAAGACAGGCTGCAGGCGTTTGCGACTACATCATACTTGTAGGTGAGAAGCAGACTCATGCGATCAAAAAGGGAGCACTTGGTGCAGGATTTGCAGAGGATAAGCTCTTTGTAAAGAGCAGCCTCACGGAAGCTACACAGCTTATGTACGAGCTTGAAGCGGGAAGAGAAAAAGTAATACTTCTTGAGAATGATCTTCCCGATAACTATACATGATCAAAAAAGAAATTATGAAAGAGGGATACTATGAAGCTTAAAGTTGCGGTTTTATTCGGCGGAAAAAGTACAGAGCATGAGATTTCAATTATCTCTGCGATTCAGGCAATAGGACATATCAATAAGGAAAAATACGATGTTGTGCCTGTTTACATCACAAAAAACAACGACTTCTATGTTGGAGATGACATCGATAAGATTGAGGAGTACACTCACATTAACCAGCTCCTTGCCAAGAGCACACAGGTTGTATGGGTAAAAGAGAATGACAAGGTTAATCTTGTAAGATATCCTATGAAGAAATTCGGAAATAACGTTATGACTCAGGTTGACGTTGCATTCCCCATCGTTCACGGAACAAACGTGGAAGACGGAACACTTCAGGGATTCCTTGCAACACTCGGTCTCCCCGTTGTAGGATGTGATGTTCTTTCATCCGCGGTCGGAATGAACAAATATGTAATGAAGACTGTTCTTAAGGACAATGATATTCCTGTTCTTGATTGCAAATGCTATACATGGAAAGACTATGAGGACGTTGACGCGCTTGTAGCAAAGATCGAGGGAACATTTGAGTATCCCGTTATCATAAAGCCTCTTAACCTTGGTTCAAGTATCGGAATCAAGAAAGCATCTGACAGAGCATCTCTTCTTGAAGCTCTAGATCTTGGATTTGAGTTCTCCAAGAAGATTCTTGTTGAGCACGCTATTTCTAAGCTTAAAGAGATTAACTGCTCGGTTCTCGGCGATTATGAGTCAGCTGAGGCATCTGAGTGTGAAGAGCCTATCAACTCAGATGATATTCTTAGTTTTGAAGATAAGTATATCGGTGGTGGATCAAAGGGATCCGCTAAGGGCGCAAAGTCAGGCGGAAGCAAGGGAATGGCTTCTCTTAAGAGAAAGATTCCTGCAGACATTTCTGATGAGATGCGTGACAAAATCAGAAAGATGGCTGTAGATGCGTTCATCGCGCTAGGCTGTTCGGGAGTTTCAAGAATCGACTTCATGATTGATATGGAGACTAATAACGTATATTTCAATGAGATTAATACAATTCCGGGATCGCTTTCATTCTATCTTTGGGAGCCCCTTGGAATGAAATATGAGCATCTTTTGGACAACATGATCCAGCTTGCACTCAAGGCTGACAGAGAGAATCACAAGGTTGTTTATTCTTTCGAGACAAACGTACTTGAGGGCGTAAAGCTTGGCGGAGGTTCCAAGGGAAGCAAAGGCTGATAAATAAAAATAAACCGCTGTAACATGGTAACATGCTACAGCGGTTTTTCTCTAATCAAATATTGATTTATAATAGATTACAGAGGAAGTTTTTCGTTTTTAATGTAAGTTTCTTCGATGATATTTTTCACATAGCTGTCGATATTTCTCTGATCTTCCTTATCAAGTTCACTGATGACAACGGGTTTACAATACTCGATAACAACGTGAGTAGGTTTGATAAAAGGAATGTGATTTTCGAAAATGTCACGCGAGTGGTTGATTACCATAGGAACAATGGGACATCCTGATTTCTGGGCAATCTTAAAGCTTCCTTTGTGGAAATCGAGCATAGGAGCGTCAGTGCTGTTTCTTGTTCCTTCGGGGAAGATACACATTGAAATGCCGCTCTTAACTTTTTCGATAGCTGCAAGTACCATCTCGAGACCTTTTCTGATATCAGATCTGTCGAGGAACAGACAATCGAGGAAGATCATCCAGTAGCCAAGAATGGGAATCTTTTTGATGACATCTTTTGAAATATAACCCGTAGGTCTGGGAACTCTGGGGTAAGTAACTACGATATCAAAGTAGCTTCTGTGATTTCCGACATACAAAACGGAACGATCCTTGGGGACATTTTCTTCGCCGATAACGGTAACTTTTATGCCGCATATCAGCATAACGGTGTTAAATGCAAAACCGACGATTTTTAAAGAAGCTGTTTTGACAGCGTAAGGATTGGATTTTTTGATTATCAAAAGAACAAGCTGAATCGGGATACTCACAATCAGGAATATCACGATGAATAGTATTGCAGCGATAAAACGTATCATAAAATGTAAAACCTCGTTTCTATAAATGATTCTCTGATTCAAAACATATTTTACCATATAATTTAATGCCATTATTATTTATTTTGTCGTATAATGGGGCAGAGTAATATGCAAAACAAAAGCAGCCGAGGAGAAATGTAATGCTGATTATTAAGAATGGATACCTTATCGAGCCCGAATCAGGCTATGAAGGATATAAAGATATAATAATAAATGGTACAAAAATTGTGGATATTGTGGATAAAGATTGTGTAAAAGTGGAAAAACTTTTGCAGGATACCGCAAATCAAGTGATAGATGCAGACGGAAAAATAGTAACGGCGGGACTTGTTGACGGACATGTTCACTTCAGGGACCCCGGATTTACGTATAAAGAAGATATAGAGACAGGAGCGAGAGCTTCGGCAAGAGGCGGATTTACATCGGTTGTCATGATGGGAAATACCAATCCGCATATGGATAATGTCGAGACAATAAAGTATGCTCTTGATAAGGGCAAGAAAACGGGAATCAACGTGTATACCTGCGCAAATGTGACCATGAACATGGAGGGAAAAGAGCAGGTGGATATGGAAAAGCTGCTTGATGCAGGAGCAGTTCTTTTTACAGATGACGGAAAACCCATAACCGATGAGAAGATAATGGAGGCTGTTTGTAAAAAAGCTGCGGTACTTGATAAAGTTGTTAGTCTCCACGAAGAAGATCCTAAGTTTATTACAGACAACGGAATCAATGCGGGCGCTGTTGCAGGGAAGCTTGGAATCACAGGCTCACCCAGAGAAGCAGAGATTTCAATGGTGAAAAGAGATATTGAGATAGCTGAGAGGACGGGGGCAAAGATAACCGTGCAGCATATAAGCGCAGCTGAGTCAGTCGATCTTATAAGACAGGCCCAAAAGAGAGGCGTGAAAGTTTATGCCGAGGCAACTCCGCATCATTTCACACTTACGGAGGATGCGGTTTTAAAGCACGGAACTTTGGCAAAAATGAATCCTCCGCTCAGACTTGAGTCTGACAGACTTGCAATAATCGAGGGCCTTAAGGATGGCACGATAGAGATGATCGCTACCGATCATGCGCCTCATTCAAAGGAAGAGAAGGATAAGCCGATAAAAGAGGCTCCGAGTGGAATAACCGGAATAGAAACATCTCTTTTGCTGGGAATAAGAGAAATTGTCGACAAGGGATATATGACGCTTTCTGAGCTGTTAAAGCGCATGACAATCTGCCCTGCCAAGATCTACGGTCTGGATGCGGGAAGTGTGAAAGTCGGAGGAAAGGCAGACCTTGTGATATTTGACAATAAGACAGAGTGGGTGTTTGATAAGACATATTCAAAGGCCTCAAATACACCGTTCTTGGGAGAGAAATTCCCGGCGCGTGTTTTATATACAATATGCTGTGGAAAAATGGTATATGAAGCAGATTGATAAAGGAATGAAAGAATGAAGAAAAGATTTATTTTAGCACTTATGGTGTCCGTTTTTTTGACAGGATGTCGTACAGAAGCAAGTGCGATCAATGGAAGCAGAGCCGGTGAAGAGATAGCCACAGATGCCGTTGATATTCTTGGTGCAGATGCGAGCTTGGCTTCGAACAGCGAAAATAGCGAATCCGGTGAAGACGGAGCTTCCGAAGAAGTTGATGAAGAGAAGTATGGATCGTACGAGCAGTTTATCGATGACATAAGGTATTGCGTCGAAAAAGGAGATCTCAAAGGGCTGGATGTTTCTTCAAATGTATATAATACATACAGAAGTGAGGCCGAAGATCTGCGATATGGCTATGTGATAAGAGATCTTGACGGTGACGGGATAAAGGAGCTTATCATTGGCGCTAATTCATGTATAAAAGACACCGACATACCGGGAAAAGACAGATATCATACGCTTATTTTTGATATCTTTACATTACAGGAAAGTGTAATGGTACATGTATTAAAAAGCGAAGAAGACGAAACTTATTATTTTGGAACAGACGGAACAATCATCAAGGAAGACAGCAAACCAAGTACAATGCCTTCAAAATCGGTATTGGAGGTTGCTACATTTTATAAATTTGTCAATGATGAGCTTGAAGTTGTCGAAGGACTCCGTGATGAATATCTGGTGAATACAGAGAAAATCAGGTATTTTTATTCTGACGAAAGTCCTTATTGGGATACTACCAATGAGATTTCATATGATAAGTGGATGGAGATTGTCGATAAGCACGGCAATGAGTACGTGAAATTTACAGATTTTGTGGATCCGAAGAGGACAGGAAGAAAAGCCACCGTATACATTCGCGAAAGAGAAGAAGATTATCAGGATTCGAGGATGCAGTATAAGTGGAGAGATTATATTGTATTTTACAGTGACAAAACCGGAATACATAATTCGGGAAATGAAAGTGATTACTGGTTTGTATGGAACGATGAGAGAATACAATATGATAACGATCCTTCACAGGCAATCAAGTATTTCATTAAAGATGACGTGCTTATGCTTGGGGATACAGAGTATACTTTAGCGCAGTAATTTTTTATTTGATAGGAGATTCCTATCAAATAAAAAGCGCTTCGCTATGGAAGAAATATATAAATGAGGAGAGTTCTTAATGGCTAAAAAAATGAAAAAAGAAGCGAAGGTTCTCAGTCAGAAGCTTCTTGCGGACGGAATATATGATATGTGGCTTGAAACGCCATTTGCTGGAGATGTTAATCCCGGTCAGTTTGTTGGGGTATATCCTGTAAATAAATCTACATTACTTCCAAGACCTATCAGTATATGCGAAGTTGATGCAGAGAAATCGGCAATCCGACTTGTTTACAGAGTTGTCGGATCCGGAACGGCGGAGTTTGCGCTTTATCAGCCGGGTGATTATATAAATGTCCTCGGACCTTTGGGAAACGGCTTTCCGCTTGAAGCTGCCGAGGGAAAAAAGGTAGTTGTAATGGGCGGAGGAATCGGCGTGCCACCGCTTCTTGAGACAGCAAAGAGGCTTTCTTCCGAAGACGTCAGTGCAGTTATGGGATATAGAAACAGTGAGACATTTTTGTCTGATGAATTTTCTAAGTATGCCAAGATGTACATCGCAACCGAAGACGGTAGTGTCGGAACAAAGGGAAATGTCATTGATGCAATGAAAGCAGAGAAAATAGAGTGCGACGTTATTTTTGCATGCGGTCCTATGCCTATGCTCAGAGCAATAAAAGCATATGCATCCGAGGTTGGTGCAAAGGCATATCTTTCTCTTGAAGAAAGAATGGCATGCGGCGTAGGCGCTTGCCTTGGCTGTATCTGTAAGACAAAGGAAATTGATGACCATTCTCACGTTCATAATGCGAGAATTTGTACCGACGGCCCGGTTTTTGATGCTGACGATTTGGAGATGTGATATGAATACAACAGTTGAAATAGCAGGAGTTAAATTTAAAAATCCCGTAATGACAGCTTCGGGAACATTCGGTTCGGGAATGGAATACTCGGACTTTGTAGATCTTAATAAACTTGGCGCAGTAGTAACTAAAGGTGTTGCAAACGTGCCGTGGCCCGGAAATCCGGTTCCCAGAGTTGCTGAAGTGTACGGTGGTATGCTCAATGCAATCGGACTTCAGAACCCAGGAATAGATGTGTTTGTAGAACGAGATCTTGAGTTTTTGAAAAAATATGACACAAAAGTCATTGTAAATGTATGCGGAAAGTCCGTAGAGGATTACCTTGAAGTAGTAGAGAGACTTGGCGATGAGAAGCGCGTAGATATGTTGGAGATCAATGTTTCATGCCCTAACGTTAAGGAGGGAGCTATCGCTTTTGGCCAGAACAAAGATGCTCTTTTTGACATAACAGAGAAGATAAAAAAGGTTGCAAAGCAGCCCATTATCATGAAACTAAGTCCCAATGTCACAAGCATTTCCGAGATGGCTAGGGCGGCAGAAGCAGCCGGAGCGGATGCAATCTCACTTATAAATACGATCACGGGAATGAAGATTGATATTTATAAGAGAAAGTTCGCGCTTGCAAATAAGACCGGAGGAATGTCCGGCCCTGCGATCAAGCCTGTTGCCGTAAGAATGGTATATGAGGCATCTCATGCGGTTGATATTCCCGTTATAGGAATGGGCGGAATTGCCAATGCTGAGGATGCAATCGAGTTCATCATGGCAGGAGCAACAGCGGTTGCAGTCGGAGCAATGAACTTCCACGATCCTTATACTACGGAAAAAGTAGTGGATGGCATCGAAGAGTACATGAAGAAGTACGATGTTAAGGACATAAACGACATACGTAAGATTGTATAAATAGTTCTTTTATCTATATATAATCAATCCTTTAACGTTTTTTAATATTGTGATGATAGAATAAAAAACAAACAGACAAGGGGACGCAGGGAAGCGGTCTGTAAAGGAAAGATTATGATTATAAAGAAGATATTGGAAGCGTTATTATATGCAATAGGTGCGTTGATTGCATTGGTTTTTCTTATTATTTTCATATGCACGGTCAGTCCGTGGGCACATGATATGCTTAGCGGCGTTGCGACAAATGTTTCGGTAATGAGGATTCAGCGGATGGCGGAACTTGAAGAGAGCGCTGCAGCTTCTGTTACTGAGGCGGCAAGTACCGATGCATCGGAAGAACCAAGGTCGGAAGCAAAAATATACGAAGAACATATGAATAACATGAAAAAAGGACTTCACTTAGATGAGTGATCATCTAAAGTGACAGTCCTTTTTTGTTACTAGCAACGTATTATTCAGTCATTGTCTTGCCGGTTAATTCGTCAAAGCCTTTCATAACTGCGTCGAAGGTGTTTTTTGAAATCTCGGGAAGCTCGCCTCCCCAAGTTTTCTCTGCCTGAGCATAACCCTTCTCAAAAGCAGCTCTCATCTTTTCCAGCTTTTCAGGATCGTTTCCGGCCAGTGTGGTGGCAAAATCGAGGATTCGCTCGGATGTCTGCTTGACGCCCCAGTATCCGTCATCGGCAATGTCAGCCTCTGCCTGTGCCTTAGTTGCTGCATCCACTGTGAAATCCCCTTTTGCAAGGAACTTCCACATTGAATCCTCATCGTTGTCAGAGTTGGCGATGCCGTAGGCTCTGGCCTGCTTGCCCATCATCTTCTGAACAATGTTCAAAAGTTGCTGCTGGCGCATTGCTACATCTGCCTGCATCTGCTTGATGATCTTGGTCCGGTCCGCTTCTTTGGAAGATACGTTTTTTGTATCACTTTCCTCAGATTTTTCGTACACGGCTGCAGCTTGGGTCTTTTCCTTTACTTCATCGTTTTTACTCTTCTCGTCTACAGAGGGATTAACTGATGAAGCATAGGTGGTTGCGATGTTGTTAGTAACCTCGGTAATTCCGTTTACGCCCATATCGAACTCCTTTTCTGCGACAGGGTACTAAATACCGCGCTGAAACGAAACTATGGTTTACCTAATCCTCATATCGGTAATTATACAAAAAACTTTAGCGAAATATCGAAAATTTTTAAAAATTTTATTTTTTCCTTGAGTTTGATCCTTCGTAGTGAGAAGATGAAGAAAAATAATTTCGGAGTATATAATTATGAAGCTTGAGAGAAAAGCATATGCAAAGATCAATCTCGGACTTGATGTTACGGGAGTTCGTGAGGACGGATATCACATTGTAAAGATGATAATGCAGAATGTGGATCTGTACGATACGCTTACATTTGAGGATAATGACAGCGGCGATATCATTTTGACCGCGTCTACGGATAAGATCGAAACTGATGAAAGGAACCTTATCTGCAAGGTGGCCGGGCAGCTTAAGGACAAATTTAATGTGAAAAAAGGTGTTACCATGCACCTTGTAAAGAGAATCCCTGTAGCTGCGGGAATGGCAGGTGGAAGTACAGACGGTGCGGCAGCATATCTGGCTTTGAATGAGTTATGGGGACTTAACCTCAGTAAAAAAGAGCTTTGTGAGCTTGCTGTGTCTCTGGGTGCCGATATCCCGTATTGTATAATCGGAGGAACGGCGCTTGCAGAGGGAATCGGTGAGGAACTGACAACTATAAGCGACATGCCGGATTGTTATCTTGTTATCGCAAAGCCTGCGATAGATGTTTCAACAGGCTGGGTTTATAAAGAGCTGGACAGCAGGGAAGTGATAACACATCCGGATATAGACGGAATCAAGGTTGCAATAGAAGCAGGTAATCTTAAGAAGATGTGCTCTCTTATAGGAAATGTTCTTGAAGATGTCACTGCATCCAAATACAAAGAGGTAGGGCAGATTGAAGAGATACTCAGAAATGAGGGCGCTGTAGGTGCATTCATGACAGGAAGCGGTCCCACAGTATTTGGCGTATTCGACAAAAAAGAAGCGGCAGAAGCGGGTTATAAGGCAGTTGTTGAAAGTAAGCTTGCGCCGGAAGCTTTTTTGTCCGCACCCATTAATCCCGGTAAAGAGGACTGAGATAGTAAAATGAAGAAAAAAGTTGATATAAACGTGGCAGGAATCCACATAAGAGACGGAAACGAAGAAGAGCGCATTGATACAAACTCAAGAGGAATCTACGAGGCGCTTTCGGACGGCTCTGTATGTATAGAATATGATGAAGTGCAGGATGTGGGCGGCCAGAGAATAAAGGTGGCCAACAAAGTCACTGTACCTGCCGATTTAAAGTGCGTAGAGATCGTGCGCACAGGCGCTATGAATTCGAAGATGGTATTTGGCGCCGAAGAATATGTCATGGATTACAAGACACCGTACGGATCGATGCAGATGGAAGTTATCACCAAGAGTCTTGATTTTAAGAATGAAGAAAACGGTGTGATCGGTGAAATTTCTGCGGAATACATAATTAAATCCGGAGATGAGGTTTTATCCGACTCCAAAATGATAATAGAAATAAAAGCAAGATAAGGCAAAAAAAGAGCTCTCACATCGCGTGATATATTATCATCGCTTGCGAGAGCTTTATATTTTGAGCAAATATTATTTAACCATCTTAGCGCCGGCTTTTTCCTGAGCCTTAGCAACAAGGTTCTTAAAGAAGCCTTTCTTTTTCTCAGGAGTAACAGTCTTACCACGAAGGCCTTTAACTTCTGTTACGTAGATACCGCTGACAGAAGCCTTAACTTCCTTCTTAACGGGAACTGAATCGAAAATCTTTTCATCACAGATAAGGCTCATAACCCTGTTTCCGACTCTTACCTTAAGGATTGGAAGCTTGGATCTGCGAAGAAGCTTGGGAGTCTGGTCGATAACGGCCTGCGGAAGACCTGCTTCGTTGATCTTCATTCTCTTTTTGTCAATGATAAGCATAGACATGCTCTGCTTCATGGAATCGAGCTGAACCTGCTGTTCTTCCTGCTTCTTCTGGGCTTTTCTGCCGATTATCATAAGTGCAATGATTATTGCGACTAAAATTACTGCTATTACGATAAATACAATTAAACCGGTACTCAATCTATTATCCTCCGAAAATCAATATACTATATTATAGCAAAAAGTATTGTAGCATTCTTTAGGAAGATAGGCAAATAAAATACTTTAATCATTTTGGAAGGTGTGGTAGTATAAGAAATATTGTTTTGATATGAAATAGCAAGATATTCTATATTCTTGAATATATCAAATTATTTTAAAGGAGAAAGCATTATGAAAAAGAATCTTTCTGTATTGTTGGTCGTGGCAATGGCAGTAACTTCACTTACAGCATGTGGCTCAAAGTCTAAAGAGGCTGCAAGCGATGCGGCATCTGAGAGCTCATCTACAGAAGCAGTTGCAGCAGCTGCTGCAGCAGGCTCAAACGACATTGCATCTTTGCAGAATTTGGACAAACTTGAAGTGAAGACTCTTGATGATATAAATCCTATGGATTACATCACATTGGGCGAGTATAAAGGTTTTACTGTCGAGGTTGCTCCCGCATCTGTGACAGATGAGGATGTTGACGGATATATCAATAATCTTATTGAGTCCAATCCTGCCAAGACAGAGATTACAGACAGACCTATACAGAAGGGTGATATTGCAAATATAGATTACGAAGGAAAATACGCTGACACCGGAGTTGCTTTTGATGGCGGAACAGCGAAGGGATTCGATCTTGATATCGGATCCGGTATGTTTATCCCCGGATTCGAAGACGGACTTGTCGGTGTAAAACTTGGAGATACAGTAGATCTTGACCTTACATTCCCTGAAGAATACGGTTCAAAGGATCTTGCAGGTAAGAAGGTTGTATTTACAGTTAAAGTTAACAAGATAAGTGAAAAGTCAAAAGAGCCTACAGATGAGTGGGCAGCCGGCCTTGGAATGGAAGGTGTTACAAATCTTGAGCAGCTTAAGGAAACATCTAAGCAGCAGCTTACAGAAGAAGCAGAGGCAACACACAAAGCGGATGTTGAGTCTGCAGTTATTGAGAAAGTTATTGAAATCTCAGAGTTTAAGGATTTCCCTCAGGAACTTCTCAATTATTACCTTGTTCAGGAGAATGAGCAGCTTGAGAATTATGCTCAGATGTACACAGCATACGGACAGCCTACAACAGCAAGCGATATTGTTCGCATTATGATGCAGAATACCGCTCCTGATCAGACAGATGCCGATGCATTTTTGAAGAACATGGTAAATGAGGTAGCTCAGCAGTTTATTACATTCGCAGCAATTGCTAAGAATGAAAATATTGCAATTTCTGATGAGGATGTTGAGAATTATCTTAAGGAAGCTTTTGATGCAGGAACTACAGGATACAGCTCACTTGATGAACTTAAGGGTGATGTTGATCCCAAGACTATTAGGGAAGGCCTTATGGCAGATAAGGTTGTAGCATTCCTTGTTGATAATGCAAATGTGGTTGAGCCTGCTAATTGATAAAGCGTTTTATTTGTTGGGAAATATTTTTAATTGGAGGATGTCATGGAACTTACAGATATAAAAGCATTATTTACAGAACAAGAAAAATATGTCGGACAGAAAGTGACAGTCGGAGGATGGATCAGAAGTATCCGTGATTCTAAGGCTATCGGATTTATAGTTTTGAATGACGGTACATACTTTAAACCACTTCAGATCGTATATTCGGATGCACTTTCAAACTTTGCACAGATCAGTAAGCTCAACGTAGGTGCTGCGGTTATCGCAACAGGAACAATCGTTGCAACACCCAGCGCAAAGCAGCCTTTCGAGATGCAGGCTGAGGAAGTTGAGATTGAGGGAACATCTACTTCAGATTATCCTCTTCAGAAGAAGAGACACACTCTTGAGTTCCTCAGAACAATTCCTCATCTTCGTGCAAGAACAAATACTTTTGAGGCAGTATTCAAGGTTCGTTCAGTTGCTGCATATGCTATTCATTCTTTCTTCCAGGAGAGAAATTTCGTATATGTTCATACTCCTCTTATTACAGGAAGTGACTGTGAAGGTGCCGGAGAAATGTTCCAGGTAACAACTCTCGATCTTAACAACGTTCCCAAGACTGAGGACGGAGCTGTTGATTTCTCAAAGGATTTCTTCGGAAAGCCTGTTAACCTCACTGTTAGCGGACAGCTCAATGTTGAGACTTATGCTTTTGCATTTAAGAATGTATATACATTCGGACCTACATTCCGTGCTGAGAACTCCAATACAACAAGACATGCCGCTGAGTTCTGGATGATCGAGCCTGAGATGTGTTTTGCAGATCTTAAGGATGATTGTGACACAGCAGAAGCTATGCTTAAGTACGTTATCAACTATGTCCTTGAGCATTGCCCTGAAGAGATGGCATTCTTTAACGAGTTCATTGACAAAGGACTTATCGATAGACTTAACAACGTTGTAGGTAACGAGTTTGGTCGTATCACTTATACAGAAGCTATCGATATTCTTACAAAGAACAATGATAAGTTTGATTACAAGGTATCATGGGGATGCGATCTTCAGACAGAGCATGAGAGATATCTTACTGAAGAAGTATTCAAGAAGCCTGTTTTCGTAACAGATTATCCTAAGGATATCAAGGCGTTCTATATGAAGCTTAATCCCGATGGAAAGACTGTTGCAGCGGCAGATTGTCTTGTTCCCGGAATCGGAGAGATTATTGGCGGAAGCCAGAGAGAAGACGACCTTGAGATTCTCGAGAAGCGTATGGATGAGCTTGGAATGAAGAAGGATGATTACCAGTTCTATCTTGACCTTAGAAAGTACGGAAGTGTAAGACACGCCGGATTTGGTCTCGGATTTGAGCGTTGCGTAATGTATCTCACAGGTATGGGAAATATCAGAGACGTTGAGTCATTCCCGAGAACAGTCGGAAATTGTGAGCTTTGATTTTGCAGAATCAAGCAATTTCTTGGTGTTACGTGTTATAATTATATAGAGTTACTGAATAATGAGGGACAAGGAGGATGAAATGAGAAAAGATTACTTTTTTTCTGCGATAGCTCTTTCCTTAGTCCTTAGTATGCTGGTGGTGGACCCTGTAAGGGCTACCACCAGTACTGATTTACAGCAAAAACAGAACAAGCTGGAACAGGAAGAACAGACATTAAAGAATCAGAAAAAAGAGCTTGAGAAGAAAAAGAACGAGAGTCAGAAAAATCTCAATAACGCAAACGGCAAGGTAAATTCGATTGCTGCAGATCAGGGAAAGACAAAAGCAGCCATGGATGAAACTTCAAGTGCAATTGTTTCCATGATGGCTGATATAGATCTTATAAAAGAAGAAATTGAGCGAACCGAAGAGCAGATAAAAATTAAAACAGCTGAGTACGAGGAAGCAAAGAAAAAAGAAGACACTTTGTATGAAGCAATGGTGCAGAGAATAAAGTATTTGTATGAGCAGGGAGAATCATCTTATATACAGATTCTTTTGACCGCCGCAGATTATTCGGATGCACTTAATAAAGCTCAGTACATTGAGCAGATTTATGAATATGACAGAGAAAAGCTTAAGGAATATGTTGAGGTGAAGACGGCTGCTGATAAAGCCAAGACACAGCTCGAAGAGGAGAAGGGACAGCTTGAAACTTCTAAATTTGAGATGGAAGAAGAACAGCAGCAGATGGAAGAAGTCCTTAAGGAGTACAAGGCTAAATACTCGGATTACGAGGTAAAGCTTGCTAAGGCAAAACAGGATGCTGCGTTATATACGGCGCAGATCAAGAGTCAGCAGTCTGATATGGCTGCACTTCAGAAGCAGATAGCATCTAAACAGAATGAGGTTAATGAGACCAAGAAAGCTGCGCAGGCTGCCCGTGAGGCGGAAGAAGCTGAGAGGAAGCGTAAGAGTGAAGAAGCTCAGAGAGCAAGCGCAGATAACGGAGGTGGCTCGGGAGATTCTACATCTTCAGGCGGTTCCAAGAACTCATCTCCTCCACCGGCACCTTCGGGAGGCGGTTCAGGCTCTAATATTGCGAGCTATGCTTGCCAGTTCGTCGGTAATCCATATGTGTCCGGCGGAACAAGTCTTACAAACGGCGCAGATTGTTCAGGATTTGTATATTCTGTTTACAAGGCGTTTGGAATATCGGTTCCCAGAACATCATGGGAGCAGGGAAATTACGGAACGGAAGTTTCATATTCCGATGCACAGCCGGGAGATGTTATCTACTACGGCGGGCATGTGGGAATATATATTGGCGGCGGACAGATCGTTCACGCAAGTACACAGAAGACCGGAATTAAGTATAGTTCAGCGATGTACAGACCGATTATCTGTGTCAGAAGATTTGTGTGATGTGCCAATTGTTAGCCTTTATACCATAGTGTATAATCGAGCATAATTATTGTTGTAAAATTTTTTTCGGGAGGAACCATGACTGCAGAAGAGAAAGTAATAGTTCTTGATTTCGGCGGACAGTACAATCAGCTTGTAGCTCGTCGTGTCAGGGAGTGTAACGTCTATTGTGAGATTTATTCATATCGCACTCCGATAGAGCAGATAAAGGCGATGGCGCCTAAGGGAATTATTTTGACCGGAGGCCCCAACTCATGTTATGAGGATGGAGCACCAACTTATACTAAGGAATTGTTCGAGCTTGGTATTCCTGTTTTGGGACTTTGTTACGGAGCGCAGCTCATGATGCACGTGCTCGGAGGTAAGGTTGAGAAAGCGCCTGTAAGAGAGTACGGTAAGACACAGACATTTATTGACGGATCTAAGGATAAGTTGTTTGCAGGTGTTGAGGATGACACTATCGTATGGATGAGTCACTTCGACTATATCAGCAAAGTTGCACCGGGATTTGAAATCATTGCACATACAGCGGATTGTCCCGTTGCTGCAGCAGCTTGTGAAGAGAAGAAGCTGTACGCTATCCAGTTCCATCCCGAAGTATTACATACAGTCAAAGGAAAAGAGATTCTCCACAACTTCGTAAGAAATATCTGCGAGACTGCAGGTACATGGAGAATGGACTCTTTTGTTGAGAATACGATTAAAGATATTAAGGCTAAGGTAGGAGACGGCAAGGTTCTTCTTGCTCTTTCGGGAGGTGTTGATTCATCCGTTCTTGCAGCGCTCCTTGCCAAGGCAATCGGTAAGCAGCTTACATGCGTATTCGTTGATCACGGACTTCTTCGTAAGAATGAAGGTGATGAGGTTGAAGGCGTATTCGGTGAAAAAGGAAACTTCGACATCAACTTTATCCGCGTGAATGCGGCAGACAGATATTACGCAAAGCTTGCAGGCGTAGAAGAGCCTGAGCGCAAGCGTAAGATTATTGGTGAAGAGTTTATCCGTGTGTTCGAGGAAGAGGCCAAGAAGATCGGCGCAGTTGACTTCCTTGCACAGGGTACAATATATCCTGACGTTGTAGAATCGGGACTTGGCGGTGAGTCAGCCGTTATCAAGTCACATCACAATGTAGGAGGACTTCCTGATTTCGTTGATTTTAAGGAAATCATTGAGCCCCTTAAGACATTGTTTAAGGACGAGGTTCGTAAGGCAGGACTTGAGCTCGGACTTCCCGAGTATCTTGTTTTCCGTCAGCCCTTCCCCGGTCCCGGACTTGGTATCCGTATCATCGGCGAAGTTACGGCCGATAAGGTTCGTATCGTTCAGGATGCTGACTACATCTACAGAGAAGAGATCGCGGCAGCCGGCTTATCAAAGCTTCCCGATCAGTACTTCGCAGCTCTTTCAAACATGCGCTCTGTAGGCGTTATGGGCGATGAGAGAACTTACGATTACGCAATTGTTCTCCGCGCAGTTGAGACGGTAGACTTCATGACAGCTGAGGCTTCCGAGATTCCTTTCGAAGTTCTCCAGAAAGTCATGAGCAGAATCATCAATGAGGTTAAGGGCGTTAACCGCGTAATGTATGACCTTACTTCTAAGCCGCCGGGAACAGTGGAATTAGAGTGATAACGAGCCGGGCACGAGACAATTTTAAATGAAAAACACGTAGTGTTTTAGCATAAGATAGGAGGTAGGACAAATGCTTGCATTTATGTCCTGTCTCCTATTTTATGCGTGAAATCCCGAAGGGATTTTCATATAAATTGTCGAAGCATCCGGCGACAACTCCTATAATAGAAATCGCTGTATTTCAAGCGATTTCTATTATAGGAGTAAAGGAGCAAAGCCCGCAACCTCTAGTATTTATAGGGGATGCGGGCTCTTTGGCGCGAGGCTGAAAACTTGTAGTTGCTTTTTTGTATGTGTTGGAGTATATTCTTATTCAGTTTCAGGATTTCTATAATTTTTTCTTTGAGTGGTTATATTTGTCTTACCACAAAAATCCTTGATATGTGATGTGTTGTGATTTTAGTGTTGCGTGCTGAGAAGCCGAGATTGAGGGTGCTGTTGGAAAAAGCACATAAGCTTTATATATGGCGGCGGAAAAGCTATTTTTTAATATTCCGCTGTCGGAAATTAAGTAAATAAAACATCTATGACAGCGGAAAAAGTAGGTTTTTATAATCTCGCTGTTAGAAAATGCGAATGATGCTTATATACGGCGGCGAAAAAGCAATTTTTTAAAATTTCGATGTTGGAAACTAGGTAGATAAACAATTTATGACAGCGGATAAGCCAGCTTTCATAATCTCGCTGTTATAAAAAGTAAATGATGATTATCTATTGCAACGAAAATGCCATTTTTCACAATTCCGCTGTCCGAGCATGAAAGGCATGATTGACAAGTGGCAGAAAAAAAGAACAACTTAGCTGCATAGTACAAGCTTTTATAATTTTATTTGCAATTTAGGCTTTTATAATTCAAGTCTTTTTATATTTTTAAGGAGGAATCATTACGAAGAAGCAACGAAATTTATTAACGACTAAATATACCAATCTATATTCTGAAGCAAAGCGGAGGTACAACGAGCTGCTTTTGATCAAGAATTCAAAAGAGGAAGCATTAGAAAAAGCGCCGCCGGGGAAAATACATGTGAGCAGAACTGCGCATGGAGTCCAGTTTTATTTGCGAAGAGAAAGTTCGGAAAAATCCGGAAAATATATTCATAAATCTGAAATTTCTATGATTAAACAATATCTTCAAAAAGCTTATGACGAAAAGATTAATAAGCTTGTCACGGTAGAGGTTCAATGCCTGAAAAAACTCATCGACAAATCGGAAAATACAATAGATAAGATTCAAAAAGCATATTCATTGTTTCCTACTGAAGCGAAAGAATTAATAACACCTATTGATGTCTCGGACGAGGACTATGTGCAACTCTGGTTAAAAGAGCCATATCAAAGAAAACCTATTCCGGAATATCTTCCTTTTTTTGAAACTAAACGAAAAGAAAGGGTTCGATCAAAGTCAGAACTCAATATAGCCAATGCACTTGCGGACAAGGGGATTCCATATAAATATGAATGTCCATTAAAACTAAGTGGCGGGGGAATAATTCATCCTGACTTCACTGTTTTGGATGTCAAAAGAAGAAAAGTATTATATTGGGAACATCGTGGCATGTTAGACGATAAAGAATATGCGAAGAATTCAGTACAAAGGTTAAAATCTTTGATGAAGGAAGATATTTTTATCGGAGTAAATTTGATAATTACAGAGGAAACATCAATCAGTCCCTTAGGAACTAATGAGATTGATGCTATAATAAAAAAGTTCTTTCTCTAAGTATTCGTTAGAATATGCATAAAAATATGGAATAAGCTTGATTAAGGAGCAACGATGGACTTTCAGACGGCATTGAAACAAGAAAAACTTGATGATATACGCAAATGCCCAAAGGCGGATCCACACAACCACTTTGTACTTGGCGGAAGCAGGCGATTTTTGAAAGAACAGACAGGAAAAGATATACAACCAATCACAGAGCCGCTTAATTCCATGCAGAGGAATTGGACAACATTAGAAAGAACGGATTGAAAAAAGTTATAAATCAATTGCGGGGGAGTTTATGAAAAAAGCATCAGGAATAGATGGTTCCAGAGATTGGGGATTGGAAAAGGTATATTTACATAGTACAAGGCAGAACCTGTGGAATAATGATTATTTTGAGTTCCTTGTAAAATGCGTATGGAAAATAGATAAGCCGGTGAAAATAATTGATTTTGGCTGCGGATATGGATTCTTGGCGCAGATGCTGTTGCCGTTAGTCCCGAAGGAAAGCTTATATAAGGGAGTTGATATATCTGAAAATCTTATCGATGAAGCGCGTGAAATCTTTTCTGGCAGCAAGGAGGTATGCTTTGAAGTTGCAGACTTAAATGAGTATGAGCCTGATGCTGAATATGATATAGCTATATGCCAAGCTGTACTTCGGCATGTTACAAAACCAGAAGATATAATGAAGAAGATGATCGGGGCTGTAAAAGAGAACGGATTGGTAATATGTATCGAACCAAGCAGGCGTTTGGAGAATGCAGGGATTTATATAGACAGTAGGACATATGATCCGTTTAAAAACGACGAGTTTTTAAAGCAGAGATGGTTATCAGAGGAATATTCCGGTGGAAGAGATTATCAAATTGGGATGAAAGCGCCGGTTTTCATGGAGAAACTTGGGCTAAAGAATATCGGAGTAAGAATCAATGATTATGTTGATTTCGTTAGCGCAGGGGCTAATGATTTTGAAACAGGGCAAAGAAGATTCATAATCGACCACGGAGTGGATGAAAAATATGCTGATTCAAATGTATACTTGGCTGCACGATGTCATGTGATTTCTTATGGCTATAAAAGATGAGGTGATAAGTGTGGAAGATTTTACAATAAATGAGATGCAGGAAATGCAAAGAGATTTACAGGAAAAGTATAGAGACAAATGGGAATCAATCGGGCCGGAGACCGGGAAAAAATGAGAACAAAACATGTAGTAGTGCTTCCGTATGATGAGAAGTGGAAGCAAGATTTTATAGATATAAAGAATGAGCTGTCAGCGGTGCTTGGCGACGTTGCAATTTCTATTGAACATGTTGGAAGCACATCCGTTGAGGGGCTGGCGGCTAAGCCGGTTATTGATATTGATGTGGTT
The DNA here is from genome assembly GCF_000686965.1 of Butyrivibrio sp. AE2005. Taxonomy (NCBI): domain Bacteria; kingdom Bacillati; phylum Bacillota; class Clostridia; order Lachnospirales; family Lachnospiraceae; genus Butyrivibrio; species Butyrivibrio sp. AE2005. The sequence continues at coordinate 57,631 of NZ_JMMD01000017.1, read as the reverse complement.
GTAAAGCCAAATGATGTCAAAAAGGCTATCGCGGCGCTTGAGGCCATCGGATATACCCACGAAGGAAATCTTGGAATTGAAGGGCGCGAAGCCTTTGCATATGAGGGAAAAGAGCATTTGCAGACACATCATTTATATGTATGTCCGGAAGATTCTGCAGAGCTTAAAAGACATCTTGCGTTCAGGGATTATTTGAGAAGTCATCCGGACGATAAGGAAAAATATGGAAATATAAAACTTGAGGCAGCAACGCTATACCCTGATGATATAGATAAATACATTGAGCATAAATCGCCGGTAATAGAGAAGATTTATGCTGCTTTAAATTGAATTTTTTCCATCCTTATAAATTCCTTATAATTTCCATCTATCCTGTATTCAACAGGAGGATGACGGAAATGTTTAATATCAAGGAAAAAGGTCTTACAGGTTTTGGTTTGAAATATCTTGCACTGGTGTTTATGGTGCTGGATCATATTCACTACTTTTTTGAATTTACGGGAAAGGTGCCGATCGTATTTTCGTGGATAGGTCGATTGGCGGCGCCGCTGTTCTTGTTTTGCTTCGTGGAAGGATTTATTCACACGCACGATAGAAAGAAATATTTTTTGAAGATATATCTGATCTCAGTTGTAATGGGAGTGATTCAGTCTGGATTTTATTTCGTCTTGTCGCCTGCGGTCAGAGGCGATGGATTCTTTCCGCAGAACGGGATGTTATCAAGCTTTGCGATACTGTTTGTTGTAATGCAGGGGATAGAGTGGATCAGGGAAAAGAAATGGGTAAAAGGCCTGACAGCTTTGATAGTGCCTTTGATATGGCCGATAATCGCATATTATTGCGTGTTTGTACCATTTATGAATGCGAATAACAGTACCGGATTGGCATTGGCAAATATGTGTGCACTTTCATTTTTGCCAATGCATACGGCAATTGCTGATGGCGGAACTATCACAGTGATTGAGGGAATAATACTTCTTCTTTTCAGCTATTGTAAGAATAAGAAAATTCGCATTTATGCATGGGCTGTTATGTGCCTTTTGATAAATGTGGGCGCTCTTGCGGTAATGGGAATGCAGCTGAATGTGCAGACACTGTTTTTTGATGCATATGAATGGCTCAGCGTTTTTTCAATAATACTCATGTTATGCTACAATGGTGAGCGTGGAAAGGGAAATGCCAAGTTGTTCTACTGGTTTTATCCCGCACATGTCTATGTTTTATATGGACTATCATTTATTCTTTACATGGTGATGCGATGAGAATTTTAGCAATTGATGATGAAAAAGAAATTTTGATTCTTATAGAAAAAGCATTAAGAGGGCAGTATCAGGTAGATACTGTCCTTTCTCCGACTCAGGCTCTTCCGCAGGATCTGTCTGTATATAGTTTGATAATAATGGATGTTATGATGCCCGGCGAAAGCGGATACGATCTGCTGGCGAAGATAAGAGCAGTCGTTGATTGTCCGATTATTTTCCTTAGTGCGAAGGCGCTGGAAGAAGACATAGTATACGGGCTTTCGATAGGAGCGGATGATTATATCAGGAAGCCTTTTTCCATAGCAGAGCTTAGAGCCAGAATTGTGGCTCATATCAGAAGGGACAATAGAGATTCTGCAGGTGTGGTGTTAAGAGATGAAAATGTTTTGCTATATCCAAATGAGTGCCGCTTGAAGGTCAGAGGCGAACTCGTGGAGCTTACGAAAAGTGAGTTTGATATTGTGACACTGTTGTTTAAGAACAAAGGGCAGGTTTTTTCGAAAGGTCAGATTTATGAGATCATATACGGATATGATAAAGATGGCGATGAATCGGCCATTACGGAACATATCAAGAACCTCAGAAGAAAGCTTAAACAGTACGAAATTGAACCTATAGAAACGGTGTGGGGTGTTGGCTATCGATGGAAAAAACAGATGTAAAATTCAGCGGAGTTTTGGGAATATATTTTTTGATAATTTCAAGCTTATTATGTGTTGTGACGGTAGTTGCCGTAATCGTCTTTCAAAATATGACGGCGGTCAGGGCAGACGATACCGAAAAGAAGGTTGAGACATGGATTAAAAATGTTGAAGCTACGGGCAAAATTGATACTAATTCTTTTCCCGAAAATGCGGATTATGTTGCCGAAAAAGACGGCGAAGAAATTGCTTCAGGGATCAATGACGGAAATGAAGATAAGCTAAGAAAGTACATTTCACAGTATAAATCGAATGGGAAAGAAAAATATCTTGACGGTCAGGAAGCTTATATTGCCAAAAAGATAGGCGATTCTATAATTTATATCCACTACAGCGTTGGCGTTTCGGGAGAGTGGACGGCGTTTGGACTTACGGCTTTGGCATATATTCTGGTTATCCTGGTTCCTTCTGTCGTTCTGATAAACAGGCTAAAAAAGCTTATATATACTTTGGCTGAGGAAAAGTGGCGCAAAGATTATGAGACAAAACAGGAGATGGCGCAGATAGCGCACGACCTTAAAACTCCGCTTACTATCATCAGGGGGAACGCGGATCTTCTTTTGGAAAAAGACCCTGACGAAGACAGCAAAGAGAGTATTGATGCGATAATTAGCAGTGCTGAACGCATTGCAAAAAGCGTTTTGGAAATTCTTGAAAAATAAACGCTTCGCAATATCGCTCGCACGCTAGCATTTAGAGAATAAAAGAGTAAAACTCATTCGTTAGATCTTACATCACTGCGACTAAGATACAGGATAGAAATCATGATAAACACTACAATAAATATCACAGACGAGAGTGTAAATGCGCCGATATTCGCATTTCCCAATTCCCGCTGATTCATGGCAAGGTCGAACAAGGAGAACGGTGTCAGGTAAGGCATATCCTTTGCAATACAGGAAAGACCTGCGAACCCTCCAAGGAATGCGACAATTATGGGAAGGACAAAGTTTCTTATAACAAGCGAAACAAGAACCTGGAAGGCGCAAATAACCCACGAACTAAGGATTCCCAAGCCAATCCACTGAATGATTCCCGAAGGCAATTCTCCGTCTATGTGAATCATTGATCCGGCAATGAGATACAAGGCAACGACCCAGATCAGTGAAACAGATGTGATAAAGCAAGTGGCCGCATATTTGCCGAGTACTATCATTGCAGGCCTTTGATGAGTCATTAATAGGTTCATATTTGTTCCGCTGTGTTCAATTCGCCAGATACAGCCTGTAAAAATCCCAATGATGACAGGCATGAAGAAATAGCACAAGAACAGCGTATGCTGAGTCCACAGTGAGTACCAGCCTTCTTTTAAGATGCTCAGATTGGCGAGATAGTTCACGGTTCCGATTGCCGCCGATATTGCAGGAACTATGAAAAAGGCAATCCAAGCAGGTGACCCCTTCAATTTCAGAATCTCAACAGGACGTCTGTGTAGCGCTATCTTCGTTGTCTTTCGTTTGCTCTTTATTTTTTCCGCCTCTTCAACACCGGATTTCTTGAGCAGCATAAGTGTGATACAGGTTAAAAGAACTATCCATCCAATGCAGATGATTGTTGATGTGTAGTCGGGGGTTCCAAGCGCGTATTTTACTTCCCTCGTGTTACGATTCCAGTCCATTGTGACAAAGCCCGATGTCACGAAAGTTGCCCAGGGGAGGAACTTCTGTATGATTGATTCAGGAAGGACCAATGAGAAAAATGCAGTGAAACTTCCAAGAATTCCCACTGAAATACTAAGAGCCTGATTCCTGTAAAAAAACGACAAAAGCAAGTGTATGCTTAGCAGAGTCATGCTGGTTATATAAGTGATCAGCCCGTGTATAAGCAGATATTTAAGCGGGAAGTCGCTGTCAAAACCAAGAATTCCGCAGCAGAGTATGATCGAGCCGCATTGCATTGCGACCAGGATAAGTGTGCATATCGCTCCATAAAGATATTTTGTGAAAAAAATCTTTTGCGGTGTGGAGAAGGTGTATAGGCATTTCAGCATCTCGCCCTTGTGCTCAATGTCCATTAGCCTGGAAGCAAATCCAGCGATCGCAACCGGGAAAAACACGCAGTTTATGATGGGAATATTATAAAAGAGGAGCATCCATCCGGCGGAAGTAGCTTCTTTTCCATGGAAATTTCCGTATAAAAATGCCATCTCGGCAACAATCACCGCAATGAATAACAGCAGATTACAGCGGCGTTTATGTTTTTTGAGTTCGATAAAAAGATTTCCTATAATGCCCATTTTTTAAGCTCCTTTTGTCATTTCGAGGAAGACTTCTTCAAGAGAAGCATCTCCGATTTCAAGTTCCGACAAGAGCCCCTGATAGATCATCTTTCCCTTATTTATAATTCCCACATAATCGGCAATCTGCTCAACTTCAGAGAGAAGGTGACTTGAGATGATAACCGTTGAACCATATTTTTCGGGAATACTTTTTACCAGATTCCTGATCTCGTTTATTCCTGCGGGATCGAGACCGTTTGTCGGCTCATCCAGAATGATCAGCTCGGGTTTTCCCATAAGAGCCATTGCGATGCCAAGTCTTTGCTTCATACCAAGCGAATAGTTTTTTACTTTGTCATCTTTTCTGTCATAGAGACTGACTGTGTAAAGAGCCTCTTTTATGTCGGCGGAACCAAGATTTTTATAACGAGCGATTATCTCAAGATTTTCCTGTCCGGTGAGATGCCCGTAGAAGCCGGGACTTTCTATAAGGCTTCCTGTTCGCATGTTTATATCGAACCTGCTTCCGGGAGACATCTTTTGACCAAGAATCTCCACAGTTCCGCCATCGGGCTGTATAAGTCCCAGAAGAAGCTTCATTGTTGTGGTTTTACCCGCGCCGTTGGGGCCGAGAAAGCCGTATATACATCCTTTTGGAACCGCCAGATTTACGTCTTTTACCCTGAATTTATGACCGCCTTTTTTGCATAGATCATAGGTTTCGATTATATATTTCTTCATGATTTTTCCTCCACATATTGTTGATAAATACAGTATAAAAAGGCAAGCTTACCTGAACATGACAGCTACATTACAATTACATTACGCTGTGGGCACGGTTATTTCATTGCAAAAGATATGTGTGTATACTGATTATTGAAAAGAAAAAGAGGGAAAAACTATGGTTTTAACAGATTGCAGCATCCTTCTCGTAGATGATGAAAAGCAGATATTGGAGATTAACGACAGGCTCCTGTCAGAGAATGGATTTAAGAATATATTGCGCGCTTCAAACGGGAAAGAAGCAGATGAGATTATGGGAAAAAATCAGGTGGATCTGGTTGTTCTGGATATAATGATGCCTGATATTAGCGGACTTTCGCTCTATGAGCAGTGGACGAAGCAAGGACTTAATGTACCGGTGATTTTTCTTTCCGCGAGGGATGAGGAAACAAGCAGGTTAAAAGGACTCGGACTTGGTGCCGACGATTATGTGACAAAGCCCTATACGCCTGAGGAACTGCTCCTTAGGATAAAAGCGGTTTTGCGAAGGACGTATCACTTAACAGAGAATAAGATTGTCAATCTCGGGGCTGTGAGAGTGGATCTTTACTCGGGAATCGTGATAAGACCTGACGGAGAGGCGGAGCTGACCGCAAAAGAGTTTCAGCTCTTTTCCAAACTATATGATAATCAGGGAAAAATTGTGTCGCTGAATGTCCTGATGGATACACTATGGCCGGATGGGAGCTATGGACTTGAGAATTCGCTTATAGTACACGTCAGAAGGCTTAGGGAAAAAATTGAAGAAGATCCGTCGAAACCTGAGTATCTGCAGACTGTTCGAGGACTGGGATACAGGCTAAACATAAGAGGTAGAAAGTAATGAAAAAATTATCCGGATACATCTTTTCCATGATGCTGGTTCTGGTGTCACTTATAGTGATCGATGTTTTGGTGATGTTCTTTATATGTGTGCAGAAAGAGAAGGAATATCTTGATACGTATCGAATAGAAAAAGTATCGGAGAAGATCGTTAACGAAGGCGGCGTGTATAATGTGGATCAATCCATATATGACCGTTTGGACAGGACAGGCTCTTTTGCCATGATAATTGATGATTCCGGGAACGTGATCTGGAATTATAATAAGCCGGCGGAAATTCCGGATTTCTATGGGATAAAAGAGGTGGCTTCTTTTTCACATTGGTATCTGAATGATTATCCCATTTATAACTGGGCGAGGGACGACGGCATTTTGGTGGTCGGACATCCCAAGGGCAGCATATGGAAGTACATTTTGGAAATAAATATGGAAACTATGGATGGCATGATCAGATTTGGTCCGTATATGCTTATTGCAAATATGCTTATCCTGTTGCTGTTGCCGGTTCTGATAACGCGTAAGTGGATGCTTGCAAGAGAGAAAGCAAGGACTGAGTGGATTGCCGGAGTTTCGCATGATATAAGGACGCCGCTCAGCATAGTTATGGGCTCTGTGGAAAAGGGAAGCATCGAGGAAAAGCAGTGCTTTAAGATAAGAGACCTGATAGGGAATCTCAACACCGAGAATAAGCTGGAATCGGGAACAGGTAAGTGGAGTAGCGAAAAGATAAATCTCACATCGATCCTGAGAGATATATTGTGCGATTATATAAATACTTATGAAGATTATTCTTTTGACCTGGAAGTGGATGAGCAGCTTGAGAACTACAGTATCCAGGCGGACGTAACGCTGATCAGGCGCATGATCGAGAACCTTATTACAAATTCAATTGTTCATAATGAAAAAGGCTGTGAGATGAAGGTTACGTTATCTGAGCGCGGTAATGGTAAGGCTAAACTTGCTATATGTGACAACGGACAGGGCGCACCGGAGCAGAAGATCAAGGTACTTAACGAAAGAATAAAGAATGCATATCTTCCCGAGCATGGCCTTGGAATTCGCGTTGTTAAGCAGGTGGCAAAAAAATATAAATATGCAGTAAAGTTCTCGGCAGAGGAAAATGAGTACTTTAAATGTGAGATAGATTTGTGACAATATAGCGGCCTATATTTTTTGTGGAAAAATATTGCATAAAAAATATAGGCCGCTATAATTAATGTATACCGTACTTTTTGTGGAGGGTTATATGATGATTATAGAGATAAGGGCAAAGAATTGTTTCGCCTTTGATGAACAGATTACATTTTCAATGAAAGCAGACATGCGAAACAAGAAATTTGCTTCGAATGTGCATAAAGAAAACAACTTTAATGTTCTTAAGACAGTTGGTATATATGGGCCTAATAATGCAGGAAAAACATGCCTTATCAGGTGTATTAAGGCTATAAAAAATGTGTTACTTAATAAAACGAACGGCCTTATGTCCAATATTTTTACCGAAAGCGATATATGTGAGCTTGGAATCACTTTTTTAAGTGCCGGAAGAAAGTTCTCATATGATTTTAAGTATGATGTTGGAAAAGAAGAATTTGTATATGAGTCATTTGATGAGATTTTAAAAGATCAGTATAACAATGAGAAGGAAATATGTTGGCTCAGACGAGATGCTTTGAAAGATGAATATACATCTGCCGATACGGAATTGCTTGCAATGATGCCGGTTGTTGCAAAGAACAATGTTATTTTTCATCTGATTGATACGAGTAAGTTTGAACATACAGATGAGATGAAACAGATACTAACAGGCTTTGCGGAAAAAATCGACATTATAAACATGAATAATATTCCTATGGAGCATACGATTGAGCTTATGAAAAATAAGAATAAGCTTCAGGAAAAAGTTGTCGGTTTTATCAAGAACGCAGATCTTTACATGGACAATTTTGAATATGTTGAGATGAGCAACATAAAGTTTAATGGCGGAGATGTAGGGGAAAAGCCAGAAGAAGATGTGCTGGATCTTCCTGAGAAGATTATGGATCAGATAAGGCTGGTATCAACTTATAAGGGAGTTCAGGTTCCCAGTATGCTTTTTGATTCTACCGGAACAAAGAAGATAGCGGCTATGGCAAGCTATGTTATAGAAGCGCTTGAGCAGGGAAGAATACTTGTTATAGATGAACTTGACAGTAGTATACATTTTAAGTTGACAAGGGCAACGGTTGCGATGTTCAATAATGAACTTAATACAGATGCACAGATGATATTTACAGTTCATGATATAAACCTTATGGATTGTAAGCGACTGTTTAGAAAAGAGCAGATATGGTTTGTGGATAAAGATGATAATGGCGTATATGTATATTCACTTGCCGATTTCACTGCTGAGAATGGTGTTAGAGATACTTCGGATATTATCGAAAAATATAGAAAGGGAGCTTTTGCAGCTTTGCCTGAGCCTGAGCTGATTGACACTCTTTTGGGTATAAAGGGAAATGCAAAGGAGGATATGTCTGATGGCGAATAGACTTCCACGCATATCATCCAAGCATAAAGTTTGCATTATCTGTGAGGGAAATGAAGAATATAAGTACCTTGAAAGACTTAGAGAACTTCATGTTTGGAATGATATTTATGACATTTCTTTGGTAAATGCAGAAGGTAATGGGAATATTCCGGCGCGTTATCAGGACAGATATCAGAATGGCTCATATGAAGCAGTCTTGGTGTTTTGCGATACAGAGAAAAAACCATACGAGCAGTATGAAGACATAAAGCGAAAAATCAATGAGTTTCATGGTATAGATAACGTCGCCGAAGAAATAGTAATATTTGCAAATCCTTGTACAATGCAGATTGTATCTAAACATTGGACAGATGAAACTATTAAATCTCCTGCAAAGAAAGTTAATGCACCTCTTATAGAGAAGTTCACAGGTGTAAAAGATTATAAAGGCAAAGCAGCTCAGATTGACAAACTTATGAAATATGTGACCGATGCAAATTATGATACGATGAGAAATAATATCTGCAAGGCAACAAGGGATGAGAAGCTTGTTGGGAGCACAAATTTTAATAAGCTTATAAGTTATCTTGATAGTTGCGATTCGACATGGATAACGACATTGAATCAGGTATTGGAATAAGATAGGTATGTTATTTTGGGGCAGATTATTTGAATCTTTAGTGGATAGATGGGAGGACAAACACATGAAAGAAATCTCGGCAAGACACAGCATCAGGAAATATAAAGCAGATGCGGTTAATAAGGATGATATAAAAAAGATAATTGAAGCGGGAATTCTTGCGCCTTCTGCGAAGAACAGACAACCGTGGAAGTTCATTGTGATGGAAGGCGAGAAGAAAGAAGACGCTCTTAATGTTATGGAGAAGGGACTTGAAAGGTCTCGCGAAGAGCTTAAGGATGTGCCCGGAATCGAACCGCTTATTTCGGATGCTTTCAATACTTTGGGGATAATGAGGCAGGCTCCTGTGGTTATCTTTGTGGAAAACTCCAACGGAAAAATCCCTTTTGTGGATATCAATGTCAATGACAGAATTACGGAGATTTGTGATTCACTTTCCATAGGTGCGGCAATTCAAAATATGCTTCTTGCTGCGACAGAACTTGGATATGGAACGCTTTGGATCGCCAACACATTTTATGCTTATCAGGAGCTTGCAAGCTATCTTGGAATAGCGGGACAGCTAATAAGCGCCGTTATAGTGGGAGTTCCGGATGAGACACCAAATCCCAGACCGAGGAAGAGTTTTGACGAGGTGGTGGAATTTAGATGATAGTACATCCGATACCGCCTCTTTTTGACAAGGATTCGAGAGTGCTTATTCTTGGGAGTTTTCCTTCGGTGAAATCACGAGAAGCGCAGTTTTTCTACGGACATCCGCAAAATAGATTCTGGAAAGTCATTGCGGCGGTTTTTGAGGAGGAAGTTCCGAAGACAATAGATGAGAAGAAAGCGCTACTTAAGCGAAACAACATAGCGCTCTGGGACGTTATTCATTCGTGTGATATAACGGGATCCTCGGATTCCAGCATAAAGAACGTAACGGCGAATGATCTTAAGATAATCCTTGATAACGCTGATATTGAGGCAATATACGTAAACGGTAAGACGGCAGAGAAGTATTACAAGAAATACACCGAAAAAAATATAGAAAGATCCGCAATCTGCCTGCCATCCACAAGCCCAGCCAATGCGGCGTGGAATGTGGATATGCTGGTTGAGGCATGGGGAATAATAAAGAGATAAAAGATACGACAGAAAGGATTGTTTCATGGAATATAAAATAGCGACACTTGATGACATCGAGCTTTTGACTTCTTCGCGAATTGAGGTGTTGCGTGCAGCAAATAAGCTTGATGATTCAGTAGATATGTCAGAAGTAGAGACTTCTTCAAGAGAATATTATAAAAGAGCACTGCAGGACGGCACGCACACAGCAATCCTGGTTATGGACGGCAACTCTTTTGTCGGCGCAGGCGGGGTAAGCTACTATGAAGTCATGCCGACATATCACAATCCAAGCGGTAAGAAAGCCTATATTATGAATATGTACACCAATCCCACATATCGCATGCAGGGAATCGCACTTAGAACCTTGGATATGCTGGTACAGGATGCCAAAAGACGCGGAATCACGCAGATATCGCTGGAAGCAACTGACATGGGCAGGCCACTTTATGAAAAGTATGGCTTTGTGCCTATGAATGCAGAGATGGAGTTGATATAAATAATAAACCATTAGGGAGGCAGGCATGGTATTACTTGTAATCGACACGCAAAAAGGGATAACGGATGACAGACTCTATGAGTTTGAAAAGCTAAAATCCAACATCAAGGATCTTATCGCTCTTGCAAGAGAGAACAACAAAGAAGTAATTTTTGTTCAGCATGATGACGGCCCCGGAACGGGATTCAGCGTAGGGGATGAAGATTTTGAGATATTCGATGAATTTGCACCAAACGATGGGGAAAAGATATTTACTAAGAACGTAAACAGTGCACTTCACCCGTCGACAGGTCTTTTGGATTATCTTAAGGGAAAAGGTGTAAAAACTGTGATGATGGTGGGTATCATGACAAACTTTTGCATAGATGCGACGATCAGAACAGGTTTTGACAACGGATTTGAGGTTCTGGTTCCCGAATATACCAATTCGACCTATGACAATGAGTTTATGGACAGGGCATCGTGCTACCGCTACTATAACGAATTCATGTGGCCGAAAAGATATGCAAAATGTATCACTATGGAAGAAGCAAGAAGCCGTATGCAGGGTAAATGAGCGTATTGATACGCCTGAGAGCCTCGAATCTAGCCGCAGAGTATTGTATGATAATGTATAAATATTAAATAACGATAAAGAATACAGCAAGTGTTCGTTGCACAACCTAAAACGTGCTAAAATATTTACGAAAAGTTGATTATTTCAGTTTTTTTATGTTGCATTTTTTTAGGGTGACGAAGTTATGTTGTTTTTTCAGAGTCGAATCTTGCGATTTGTTATATATGATTATGATATGCCAAGAGATGGAGAATGTAAGAAATTTGTTCCATCTTTTGGCATTTTGCGTTTTTTGGAGGTATAGGGGTTGAAAATTACTTTACAAAAAACAAGTCATAATAGATTACTTCGCGTGTTGACCATCTTTTTCGGAATCGCAATGAATGTAGCTATGTCATTTGTTGCCCGCAAGTATGATTTGCCTATTTACCTCGATGCAGTCGGAACTATATTTGTATCGCTGATTGGAGGTCTTTTTCCGGGAATAGTAACTGCGGTACTGACGAATGCGGTCAGCACTATATTTAACAGAGAGGCGATTTATTTTGGCTTTATAAGCGCGCTTGTGGCAATTTATACGGCGTGGTTTGTAAGAGAAAAAAAGTTCGATCATATAAAAAAGATACTTATATTTGTATTTACCGTAGGAATAGGAAGCGGTGCTCTTGGCGCGGCTATTCAGTGGGGCGCTATGGGAAGGCCACAGACCCAGTCGTTTGATGCTTTGGTCGAGGCTTTTACAATACAGTTTGGAATCGGCGATTTTTGGTCCTATTTCATCATCGATATCTTGCTGAATATTCTGGATAAGGGCGTGTCAATTTTTGTGGCACTTCTTCTGCTACATTTTATTCCTGACAGAACATGTGAAAATATTAGGAACAGCGGGTGGAAACAGAAGCCGCTATCGATAAGTGAAGTAAAAAGGATAGGTTCACTTAGTTTTTCTTCGATACATTCTCTTAGGATCAGAATAACAGTGATGCTTGTCGGATGTTCATTGGCACTTACCGTGATAATGGGAATCGTTGGAATAACTCTGTACTTTAAAAATGCAAAAGCGGAAAAGGCAGAAATTGCCTTAAATGTGGCACGTTTCGCAGCTCAAAAAGTCGATCCCAATATCATAGATGAATGTATTGCCAAGGGCATATATGCGGATGCATATGAGGGAACGGAAAGAGAACTTATCAGTATCAAAGAAGCAGTTACGGGAGTTGACCGTATCTATATAAATCAGCTCAGTAGTGACGGCTGGTACATCGTATTTGATATAGTTCCGGATGGCGTAAGAAAGCACATTCCGGGCGAAAAAGAGAAATTTGATGAAAATATGCAGCCGTATGTCGGAGCGCTGTTTAAAGGAGAAGAGGTTGCGCCTGTTGAAATTCTGTCGCATTCCGGTTGGTTTATGAGCGCATATTGTCCGATCATAGACAAAAATGGAATCTGTATGGGTTATGCGGTAGCAGAGACATCACTTGCGTTTCTTTCAGATTATATGCAGGGCTTTTTGCTACGTGTGTTATTCATAATGACATCTTTTTTTATCCTGATAATAGCGTTTGGTCTGTGGAGTACCGGAACAGGTATGGTATACCCGATAAACAGTATAGAAAAGAGTGTTGAGAACTTCATCAAGGCCGGAGATGACCAGGTGGAACTTGATGAGGCGGTAAGACAGATGAGAGCCATTGATATTCAGACAGGCGACGAGATTGAGAAGATGTACAGGATAATATGCGATATGGCGCTCAATCAGACAGAGAAGATCCGTAGTGTAAGAAGATTTTCAGAGGCAACGCTGAAGATGCAGGACGGACTTATCATCACAATGGCGGATCTTGTCGAGAACAGGGATTCCGATACAGGTGCGCATGTCCAGAAAACTTCCGAATATGTAAAGATAATCGTGGAAGGCCTTGAAAAGAAAGGCTACTATCCCGAAAAGATCAGTGCCAAGTTTAAGTCCGATGTTGTCAGAAGTGCTCCTCTTCATGATGTAGGTAAGATCAATATATCCGACAAGATCCTTAATAAACCCGGCAAACTTACACCTGAAGAATTTGAAATAATGAAAACTCACACCACCGCAGGTAGAGAGATTATCGAGAAGGCAATCAATACGGTAAAAGGTGAGGTATATCTTAAAGAAGCAAGGAATATGGCTGCATATCACCATGAGCGCTGGGATGGAAAAGGCTATCCCGAAGGACTACACGGAGAAGTTATACCGCTGTCTGCAAGGATCATGGCTGTTGCGGATGTTTTTGATGCGCTTTCTTCGCCGCGTGTATATAAGGAGGCATTCCCTTTGGATAAAGCGCTGGATATCATAAGCGAGGGTGCGGGAACTCAGTTTGACCCCAAGTGTGTAGAGGTATTTATGGATTCAATCCCTGAGATAAAGGTAATCCTTAATAAATATAATCAGAAGGTTTGATGGAGGTTGCCTGTGAAGAATGTACACAAAAAAATAGCATTCATGGCTATAGCAGCAGGCTGCCTAATGATGCTGATGCATATAAACGTATATGCTAAGTATGATACGGTAGTCGGCACTCATTCTTACTATGGCGGAGGATATGCGGTAACCGGACAGATTCCGGGTGTCTCGTATTCTTATGAAATATATGATGCATCGAATGGTCTTCCGACTTCCGATGCAATGTTTCTTATGGGTGCAAGAAATGGATATATATGGATTGGCGGTTACAGCGGAGTTATTCGCTACGACGGTTCGACTTTTGACAGGATTGATGCGCATTCATATCTTACAAGCGCAAGAGGTTTCTTTGAGGACAGTAAGGGTAGAATCTGGGTCGGAACAAATGATAACGGTGTAGTGGTTCTTGATGGTACGGAGAGTATACACTATTCGTACAAAGAAGGTCTGCCTTCATCATCAATCAGAATATTTGAGGAAGACAACAACGGAAACATCTTTATCGGAACGACATCAGGAGTATGTTATGTTGATCAGACCAATACGCTTCGCGTTCTTAACGATGAAAGAATAGCTGAAGAGCGAGTCCTTAAACTGGACAAAGACACTTCGGGAAGAATATACGGGCAGACTGCCAACGGTATAGTATTTGCGATAGATGACTGTGCGATCACAGAGTTGTACCAAAGCTCAGATCTTGGAATCGGAAAGATAACAACTATCCTTGCCGATCCGTATGATGCCGGAAATTTATACTTTGGAACGGACGAAAGCGTCATATATTACGGGAAATTTGGAGATTCGGCTAATAATCTGGAAAGAATATCAGTGGATCCGCTTAGTAACGTGCACTGGCTTAACTACGACTGCAACAGAGTCTGGGTTTCATCAACAAGTATGATAGGTTACATTGACACGGACAGTTCTTTTAAAGAACTTACCAATGTAGCGTTTGACAGCGGAATTGAGATGGTTACGTCTGATTATCAGGGAAATCTGTGGGTGGCTTCGTCTACTCTCGGAGTTATGAAAGTTGTTGCAAATAACTTTATCGACATAACTCATGTGACGGGAGTAACTACGGGAGTAACCAACGCTGTTGCTCTGCATGACGGGGATATTTACATCGGAACAGAGATGGGCCTTGATATTATTGGGAAAAACGGCGAATCAATAGAGAATGATCTGACTTTTTATCTGGGTGATGCGAGAATTCGAAGTATTGCGGAGGATAACGATGGAAATATGTGGGTTTCCACGTATACGCATGACCTCGGGCTTGTATGTTATGAAACTAATGGCGAGATTATTTCATATACGACAGAAAACGGAATGCCCAGCAATCAGATAAGGTGCATAACCATTGGAAAAGACGGAAGTATTCTTGTAGGTACGAATGGCGGACTTGCCGTTATAAAAGATTTTGAGATCGTTCGTACGGTAGGCGCTTCCGATGGCGCTAAGAACACGGTTTTTTTGACTCTGGTAGAAAATGATGAAGGCGCAATTCTTGCGGGTACCGACGGCGACGGAATATATGTAATTGAAGAAGACCGTATCAAAAAAATCGGCAGAGATAATGGGCTTACAAGTGATGTCGTCATGCGGATTGTAAAGGATGAAAAGCGAGATATCGCTTGGATCGTTACGTCTAATTCCATTGAATATATGAAAAACGGATTGGTGACGAATGTTACATCTTTTCCTTATAACAACAATTACGATATGTATTTTGACAACAGCGATAACGCATGGATACTGTCATCTTACGGTGTCTATGTGGTAAATGCCGATGATATGGAAGATGATGCCATAACTGATTTTAAGATATACACGATAGCTAACGGACTTCCGTATGCGATAACAAGTAATTCTTTCGGATATAAGGATCAGGACGGAAATCTATACATGGCCGGAAGAAATGGTGTGGCCAAAGTAAATATCAATAAGTATTATGACGGCACGCTGGAAGTTTTGATGGATGTAAAGTCCATATATTGTGATAACCAAAAAATAGAGCAGGATGAAAACGAAGTTTATCAGATACCTGCTTCGGACGGACGTGTACAGATATCTGCATCTGTAATGGATTATTCTATGATGAATCCCGATGTGCGTCTGTATCTGGAAGGCGGACCCGATGATGGAATTATCACTCAAAGGAGCAAGTTGTCGGCTCTTGAATATACGGGACTTCCGTATGGAAATTATAAATTGCATGTCCAGATCTTAAGTGCCGGAGGGCGTGAAGTACTTCAGGAAGATGTATTCAACATAAGAAAGGCTCCGAGACTTTTGGAGCTGGTGGTAGTAAGACTCATTCTTTTGATACTTGTTGCATCGATAGCCGGTTTTATCGTATGGCAGGTAATGAGACTTACTGTTATAAAAACTCAGTATGAAGAGATAAAGAAGTCGAAGGAAGAGGCAGAGAACGCGAACACGGCAAAGTCCAGATTCCTTGCTAATATATCCCATGAGATCAGAACTCCTATCAATACTATCATGGGAATGAATGAAATGATAATGAGAGAAGATCCGACAAGTGTTCCCAAAGGGTATTTCATGTCGGTCATGAACTATGCTTTTGATATCAGGAATGCTGCAGAATCGCTGCTTGGTCTTATTAATGACCTTCTTGATATATCCAAGATAGAGTCGGGAAAGATGCACCTTGTGGAGCGCGAATATGACACGCAGGAACTTCTGCGTTCCATTGTATCAATGATCAGAATAAGGGCTACGGAAAAAGCGCTAAGCTTTGACGTGGTTATTGATGAGATTCTTCCCAAGAGGATGTATGGAGATGCCGAGAAAATAAAACAGGTAGTACTCAACCTCCTTACCAATGCCGTGAAATATACTGCAGTCGGAGGCTTTTCACTAAACGTGTCGATGGAAGAGCGCAATGACAGGGAGGCAGTTATTCGCATTTCGGTAAAAGATACCGGAATAGGAATAAAAAAAGAAGATATGGACAAACTTTTTACAGCATATGAAAGACTTGATGAAGAACAGAACAGCGGTATACAAGGAACAGGCCTTGGACTGGATATTTCGAGAAAATTCGCGGAGCTCATGGGAGGAACTATCTTTTGTGACAGCGTATATGGA
This sequence comes from Butyrivibrio sp. AE2005, assembly GCF_000686965.1. Lineage (NCBI taxonomy): Bacteria > Bacillati > Bacillota > Clostridia > Lachnospirales > Lachnospiraceae > Butyrivibrio > Butyrivibrio sp. AE2005. Next base: position 40,977 of record NZ_JMMD01000017.1, on the reverse strand, counting down.
GAAGGGTCTGAATTTATCTTTATAATATCGCAGAAGATTGTAGATGCCACATCAATCGGCATATTTATCGAGCATGATGAAAGCAAGGCGGGTGGACCGTATGTACCTAAGTTTATTGCGCCCGATGCCGACATTTTGGTTGTTGATGATAACCCTATGAACCTGAGCGTTATTAAGGGGCTTCTTAAAGCAACCAAAGTATTTGTGACAACTTCTGAAAGCGGCGCGGATGCTATAGATAAGATAAAAGACGGCGATTTTGACGTAGTTCTTTTGGATCACATGATGCCCGGACTTGACGGAGTAGAGACGCTTGCAAAAATAAGGGAAATAAAGCCCGATATTCCCGTATATGCGCTTACTGCAAATTCGGTTTCAGGTGAGGAATATTATAAGTCGAAGGGCTTTAACGGATATCTTGCAAAGCCTGTGGATATAGAGACTTTGGAAACTACCATTATGAAGCATATTCCCGAGAATAAGATGGAAAAGTCTGAGAGTGTGGATGCAACAGAAGAACTTACCGAACTGCCTAAGGATATGCTGTGGATATATGATGTAAAAGATATATCTGTTCCCGAAGGAATAAAGAACTCGGGAGGAATTTCGAGTTATCTTTTCGGACTGGATCTTTTCTTTGAAACAATTGATGAGAATTCAAGGGTATTAAATAATGCATATGATGAGGGAAATATAAGACTGTTTACGATCAAAGTCCATGCGCTTAAGAGTTCTGCTCGAATCATAGGTGCACTCGGGCTTGAAGAATTCGCTGCCAAGATGGAAGAGGCGGGCAATAATAACGATAGGGTCTATATTGACAGCTATAAAGACGATCTCATGAAAGAGTATGCTTCTTATAAAGAAAAGCTTGGAAGGATTAAGGAGGCCAATGTATCAGATTCTTCGAAAGAGATGATACCTGAGGATGAGCTAAAAGATGCATACGGAGCGCTGATCGATCTTATACCGCAGATGGACTATGATTCTGTTGAAATGATTTTGGAAAGTATATCGAAGTATTCTCTTCCCGATAAGGATGCAGAGTTTTTCAAGGAACTTGGCAGGTTGTTCAAACTGTTTGACTGGGACGGAATGGAAGCACTGATCAACACTTCAAAGTAAAGGAGCAAAATGGGAAAAATCATATCAGGCAAAAAAATCATATTCACCGGAGAAAAAGAGACGTTTATTTTGAGAGCCATTATTGAGAAGGTACAGGCGGTTGGGCTTGAGTGCGCTTTTGTTCCTTTTACAGTAGATGCCCTCAACGCTTCCGGAGAAGACATATCGCTGTACATCCTTTATATGGACGAAGAGGTCAATCCAAGAGAAGATGCACTGCATTTCCTGATTGATACCATGGAAGAAAACGGCAGCAAGCTGATACTTATAGGCGAGCAGATAGACCTTAACAATACAGCGAAGCATTTGAGCGAGAATCTGCTGTACAAGACATTTTCCAGACCCGTCAATAATGATGAATTTATTAAAGCCATAAGGGAATTTTTTGATAAATCCGAATCGGGAGAGTACAGAAAGAGCATACTGATCGTTGATGACGATCCGCAGTATCTTTCTCTTGTAAGACAGTGGCTGAAAGATACGTACAGAGTATTTATGGCTAATTCAGGGCTTCAGGCCATCAAGTATCTTGGAAAAAGCAAGGTCGATCTGATACTTCTGGATCATGAGATGCCGGTAACGAGCGGGCCGCAGGTTCTTGAGATGCTAAGGAGCGATTCGGAGACATCTTCGATACCTGTTATTTTTCTTACGGGTAAAAGCGATAAGGAGAGCGTTATGGCTGTTGTTGAACTTCGGCCTGAGGGATATTTTTTAAAGAATATAAAGAAAGAGGAGCTCTTGGAAAAGCTTAAAGAGTTTTTTGTTCTGCATGGAGTATAGTACAAGGAGCAGGTGGAAATGTTTGAGATTATAGAGAAGTATCAACTGGATATTATGCTGGGCCTTTCCTCTACGTGTATGGCATTTGCATTTCTGTTGTTCTTTACGCAGTTTCTGGAGAAAAAAAGAAGATTGATAATTTTTACTGTAGAGTCATCTGCGGCAATTCTTATCTTCTTCGATCGTTTGTCGTATATCTATTCCGGAAATACGACAATGACGGGATATATTATGGTCAGGCTCAGTAATTTCCTTGTATTTGCGATGACTCCGGTGGTTATATTGGGACTGAATCTTTACATAGTCGATCTGCTGAGGGTTGAGGCAAATCAAAAAACTATGCTCAAAAGACTTAGATTTGTGAATATTGCGGCAATTGTACAGATAATGTTTGTAGTAATCTCGCATTTTACCGGATGGATCTATTACATTGATGAAAGAAATATATATAACAGAGGATCGCTGTTTTTGCTGTGTTACATTATGCCTGTGCTGTGTCCGCTTATACAGTTAACGGTTATACTAGAGTTTCAAAAGGCTATAAGCAGATTGGCACGCGTTTCTATCGTGACCTGCATATTTGCGCCTATCATAGCGGGAATTATTCAGATATTTGCGTTTGGAATATCTATTGTTGATATTTTCATGGTTCTGGTTGCGATCTTCTTGTATGTATTTAGCTATATCGATGTAAACCGTGCGGTAATAAGGGCACACAAGATCGAGATAGGCGAGCTGAAGGACGGAGAAAAGCGCATGAAGCGTCTGTTTGACCAGACAACATCAGCTCTTGTAAAAGCAATAGAAAATAAAGATGAATATGCACAAGGACATTCCCAAAGAGTTGCTGATATTGCAAAAGAGATCGCAATGCGCTCGGGCATGGATGAACAGAAGTGTGAAGGCGTGTACTATGCAGCGCTTCTCCACGATATAGGTATGGTCGGAATTCCTGACAGTATTATTGAGAAGCAGAAAGATCTTACAGAGGATGAACAAAAGATACTTAAGAAGAAGCCGATAATAAGCGGCGAGATCTTGGCAGATATCAAGGAATATCCGTATCTGCGAGACGGGGTTCTTTACAGCAATGAAAAGTATGACGGCAGTGGTTATCCTGAGGGACTTAAGGGAGAAGAAATTCCCGATGTTGCAAGGATCATTGCGGTTGCGGATGCGTATGTCTCCATGACTTCGAATAAAAGGTACCGTGAACCGCTTCCGTATATCATGGTCAGGCAGGAATTTGTTGAGATGTCCGGAACGCAGTTCGATCCTGTCTATTCCAAGATAATGCTCCATATAATGGATAGAGAAAACTCGTGTAAAAAAGACGACAGAGTTATGGATTCTGAGATTGTCTGCAGGGCATACAAGGAGCAGGTTTCTCTTGGAGTTCATATAACAGATGTTGTAAAGAAGATATATTTTGACTGCGATCAGCTTGAACTTAAGGAAGGGGAATATTCATCGCCTTCGATTATTTTGTTTGATTCCTATGACAAGCGATTTCATAAGAGCATAAAAGCAATAAACGCATACAGATATCTGGAGTACGGAGAAATCTGGCCGGACGGACATTATGTTTCAACTGCGGCAAGGAATATGAAAATTGAAGTAGTTGAGATTCCGGAAAAAAAGAAAAAGCGAAGGGCTGTAAAGAAGGAGAAGAAAAAAGGGCAGTATGAGATAGGAATGGCCAAATATGACGATCACATAACGCTTGAGATGAAGTACATGAATCACAAGGTCAAGGCGGTCATATCTCTTCAAGACAATACCAAAGAAGCATATATTGGTATTACGGGTGAAAATTGCCATATAAAAAATATTATTGTTGAAGAGACCGGCAAAAAAATCGGCGAAGGTGATATAGAGCGAATTTCAGATGTTATAAGATATACAGATCGTATTGAGTCTGACCTTCCTAATATCCAGATTGACAGGACAAGGTCTGCATCTACTGAAGGAATCGAGCTTGAAGATGAGGTAAGGCTTTATTTCCATTCCATGAGCCTTCCGGCAGCCAATCTTGTGTGGCATTGCCCTTATATCGTGCTGTTTTATTCCTCGGACGGAAAGGTTGGAGGCGAGGATTATCGTGAATACGCGATGATAAAGATAAACGGCGAAGTGTCGGGCGATGAAGATATTGCGGAAAACAAAGTATTTATGAAGAAAAATGAAAATTTCAAAGGTTGGGAAAAATGGAAAGAAGAGACAAAGGAAGGCATAGACTGTTTTGTACTCTTTGAAAGACATGGAAATAAGATTACAACGGAGACGGAAAATCTTGGTATTGCCATAGAAAATACGACCACCTTCCACGGTGAATATGATGAAGTTTATGTGGCACTTACGGGTGATGAAGTCGCAATTACGGATATCCGCATTATGAAATAACAAGATATGCATAATATTTGATAGAATGTTCATAAAAATTTTAATGAATATGAGAAGCGGGGGTGATAGAATAATCTGCATATCAGAATGCAACAAAAAGTAACAAGAAGAACGAATGAAAGAACAGATAGTAACGAACAGATTAAAAGAAATGGACATATATAAAGCTATAGCGATCATCATGGTTGTTTATGGTCATGTAGCTTCAAATACGGTAGGAGTGTATTCGGGTTTTATCAGCTTTGTGCACATGCCGATCTTCTATTTTGTGAGCGGTTTTTTCCTGTATAAGGAACTTAAGAAGTATTCGGAAAAAGAGCTTGTGAAAAAGAAGTGCTTGCGATTGATCGTTCCGTATATTACATGGTCGTTTGTCGCCTTTATGGCAAACGCTGTGGTAACAGTAGCGGGAAAAGGCATGGAGATGGGCATTCTCATGGATGATGCCGTGCAGATATTTATATATGCAAGAAGTGTGTGGTTTTTTATTCAGCTCTTTTTTGCACATATGCTTTTTATACTGATCCACAAAGTGACGGATAAGAAGGCGCTGAGAGCGGCTTTGAATATAGGCATATGGGCGCTTTTGATTATCTTTTGCACTACGGAAATTTTCTGTATGTGGAAAATTAAATGGCTGTATGGCTTTTTACTTCTGGGGTATGTATGCGGCGAATATGATGTGCTTCCTAAGATTGGGACGATCAAGCCGAAAATGCGGGGCGCTATATTTATCTTTTGCCTTGTAGGATGGATAGCGGTTACGGTTATGGCTTCCGGATGCTATTCAACGGACCTTGTCTACGGCTTTGACGATATGCCATTTTCGTTTAAGACGTTTGGAATTGAACTTTCTGTCTGGGCATGCGGACTTTTGGGTATGACTACGATATATTTTGTGAGCCGTTTTATTGCCGGATTCAGAATTTTTGATATACTGTACCGGATGGGAAGCTATACTTTGGATATATATGTGGGCCATATGCTTCTTTTGTTTGTAATAAAAAGGATAACTATGCCTCAGGATCTTGTGTTTGTATTATCGTTTATTATTGCGTTTTTCTTTATAAGTGTGCCGCTTTACGTATTGTCAAAATATTTTTTGAGAAAAATAGAACTATACAGAATGGTCACATAATTGCCGAAATATATGGGTGTTCAGAATAGTAGAAAAATAAGCGAATAACGGTAGGGGAACCGGCTTATTGGTTAATGGAAAGGGTGAAATTATGTATAGGACAGTAAAAAAGAAGTATATCATTACAATGCTTCTTATATCGGTAGCATGCGCGTTTTTGTTCGCAGGATGCGGGAATGGCGGAGCGGAAGATCTTTATCTTAGCAAGGTGAGCTACGTTGTTTGCCCGGTGGACGGTCAGAATATCGATATGTATGTAGTGTCATCGGATTGTTCGGTGATACATTATTTGATAAGAGCAACCGATGACCTTGATATCAAGGAGCTCTTTGAAGGCAAATTCCCTGAAGGGGGATTTTCAAGCGAAAGGCAGCAGATAACCGAACAGGACTGGGAGAAGCTCCAAAGCGTAGTGAATGAGACGGAGTTTATCTATTTGCCCGGTGAAGTGTCAGATTCCGAGATGGTAGCTGATTCAGGCAGCAGCTATATAGAGATAAAGACGGATATGATAAAGCATCTGGCCGGCGGGCATAATGCAGGCTTTGGCAGAGATAAGGCGAATAAGAAATACAGGAGCGTCGCTGATGTGCTTAACACCGCGCTTGGTAACTGACGGTCTGATGTTATACTTTTTTATAAAAAAAGAAATGATAGTAGAAGGAAGCTTTGTGAAAAGAGCTTCCTTTTTTGTGCGCTCATTTTTTGAAATACAGAAAAGTGCACATAAATATACGAATAACAATTGACTGTATGTGCATTTTTCATATAAGATGATATCAACACTCAATTTTGCATAATTAAATAAAGGAGGAGAACATCTTATGGAGCAGAAGACAATGAAGGGTTTTGCAATGCTTAAGATCGGTGAGGTCGGATGGATTACAAAAGACGTTCCGAAGTGTGGACCGCTCGATGCAATCTGCAAACCGCTTGCCATTGCAATATGTACTTCAGATGTACATACAGTATGGGAAGGTGCTGTTGGTGATCGTCATAACATGATCCTTGGTCATGAAGGTTGTGCGGAAGTTGTGGAAGTAGGTGAACTTGTTAAGGACTTTAAGCCCGGTGACAGAGTTTTGGTACCTGCTATCACACCCGATTGGAGTTCGCTTGAGGCTCAGGCCGGATATTCGATGCACTCAGGTGGAATGCTTGCAGGATGGAAGTTCTCCAACTTTAAGGATGGCTTGGATTCCGAGTTTTTCCACGTTAATGATGCGGACGGAAACCTTGCACATATGCCGGAAAACATCAACATTGTAGATGCATGTATGCTTTCTGATATGGTTCCCACAGGATTCCACGGAGTAGAGCTTGCAGATGTTCAGTTTGGTGATACCGTTCTTGTAATCGGTATCGGTCCCGTAGGACTTATGAGTGTAGCCGGGGCGTCACTACGTGGTGCGTCAAGGATCATTGCTGTAGGAACACGTCCTAAATGTGTTGAAGCAGCTAAGAAGTACGGCGCAACCGACTTTATCAATTACAAAAACGGATCTATAGAAGATCAGGTTATGGAACTTACATCAGGAAAAGGTGTAGATAGAGTAGTTATCGCAGGTGGTAATGTCGATACTTTTGAGTCGGCAGTTAAATCGGTTAAGCCCGGCGGACTTATCGGTAACGTTAACTACCTCGGAAGCGGTGACTATATCAGCATTCCAAGAACTGACTGGGGCGTTGGAATGGGACACAAGCAGATCCGCGGAGGACTTATGCCCGGTGGAAGACTTCGTATGGAGAAACTAGGGGCATTGGTATCTTCAGGAAGACTTGATGTAAGCCCGCTTGCAACACATATATTTGAAGGATGGGATCACATTCCCGAAGCATTGCAGCTTATGAAAGATAAGCCGGCAGACCTTATCAAGCCGGTTGTAAAGCTTGTAAATGAGTAATGTTTAACTTTTACTAAAATTATAGGGCAGTCGCAGATTTTAAAGTTTGCGACTGCTCTTGCTGAGAGAACCTGCTGAGGTTTTTTCGAGGCTGGTTCGAACGTCTTACGGCGAACGAAGTGAGAGCGGAAGTTCCTTATACCCTTATTAAGAAGGAGAATACGCCGACGCACCGGCGATGATCATATGAAAGTACTGATAGTTACAGGCTTTTTGGGAGCCGGAAAGACCACATTTATAAAAGAGTTGTTAAAGCATACTAAGCGCTATACTGCGGTTCTGGAGAATGAATTCGGCGATACAAATCTGGACAGCCTCGAAATTTCAGGCTCTACAGATAATAAGGATATGCAGGTTCTTGAGTTCATGGAAGGCTGTGTTTGCTGCAGCAAGAAAGATTCTTTTTTGTACTCAATCCTTACAGTATCAACGGGAATCGCACCCGAGTATCTGATCGTAGAACCGTCGGGCGTTGCCAAACTGAGTAATATTCTTGCCGGCATTGAAAAAGTCAGGTACGAAAAAATTATTCCCGTAAGTCCTATTGTAATAGTATCTGCGAAGTCTTTTTTGGCAAATCTTCATGAGTACAGGGAGCTTATGCGAGACCAGATTTTGAACGCAGGGCATGTCATCTTCTCAAAGACTGAGGGAATGGATGCTGATGAGCTGGAAGAAGTAAAGAAGCAGATAAGAGAGATAAATTCCGATGCGAAGATAACGGAATCCTACCATGATGGCAAGAGTGAGGATTGGTGGACGGAGGTTATGTCGGATGAGGAAGCGCACGCAGTTGGTGACGGCGAGGATGAAGGCGCAGATAATAGTGGGCAGCAGGCTTTTGAGCAAATGACATTTGATCTCATGGAGTTTAATTCTGTAGGAGCACTTGCTGTTTTCTGTGACGATCTATTGAGGAAGCAATACGGCGATATAGCTCGCGCCAAAGGTGTTGTTAAAGTGGGCAATGAAGCCCTTCGTTTTGACATCGCCGACAATTCATACGTAATTACAGGCGGAGAAGAGCCTTATCAGGCAGTGTTCATCGGATCTAGCATAGAGCGGGAGAAACTGTTGGTAGATCATGGGAAGTATTCACTCGCGCAAAATATGTCGAAGAAGGTTGCAGATGGAGCTAATGCGAGTGGGAATATGAAGATAAGACCAAAGTAAGGATCTATGATAGTGCGTAGATTATGACCAATATTGTGGGCAGTATTTAGTGCACTATCATTAACTAAAATCAACTTTCCGAAAATGAAACAGCAATTATTTTTGCATTGTTAAACGGTAGTCAAGGAAGAATGTTCGCTAGCAACTAATGCTATTTTCGAGATTTTTACTATGTGTACTTTCAGAAGAAGTATCTATGCGGGCATTGAACAATTTATATAATATTATTTTTGAAAGGAAGAATTTATAGAAGACAATATTAAAATTGATGATGACGGCTTAAATGCAATAGTTGTTATGGGCGCAGTTAAAGAGGTTGATGACAAGATAAAAAAGATTCAGCCTACTTATGAGAAGAGTTTAGCTAAAGCACAAGCACAGCAAGAGGTTTTAGATAAATACTTAGATAGTTGTAATAATCTTTGCCCAGAGTACTATATAAACGAAATGCAGAAGGTGCTAAAAGGTGAAAATAGTTGGGCGTCACGAGATGCATCGATTCATGAAAAAAAGACTAATAGCCAAGTGAGACGTGATACATATACTCAGTTTATAGGTTTACATCCAACAAAAAGCAGAGATGAGTTAATTGTGGTTTATGATGCTACGATGAAAAAGTTGGAGACTACAAAAAGTGGGAGTAAAAGAATTGAGACGGCTGTCCCAACTTTAAAAACGTTTGCGGATACAGAGAACGATATTGTGAATCTGCTTAAAGAAAAAATAGAAAAACCTGTTTTATCAGAGAGGGAGAAATCACTATTTCATATTCTTCAAGATAATAACGGTAATCAAAGATTGACTAATATAAAAACTTATTTTACTGGTCCGCAGAAAACAACTTGTCCGTTTTGCTTCCAAGATGTTGATGAGAAGTACGCGGATGATTTGGTGCAGAGTATAGAGAAGATTCTTAGTAAAAAGGTCGAAGAACATGGCGAAGCTTTCAAAAGAAGATCAGGCTTATTACGAAAATCTAATGTATAGGCTTGTATTGAATACTGGAAGCCACATGGAAGAAAAGGTAAAAAACTATAGACGATATGAACTTCTTTGACTACATTTCAGATGCAGATAAACAAAGAACTGCAAGGGATGTAATTTGTTTTCTATATAAAATAAACCCACTACATGTTAAAGCACATTTGCAAGATAAAGAAAATGCGATGGATATAATAGATTCATGGTGTGATGCAATATCCGTTTAATTCAAATAATGGAGAATAGTATGCGGAGGATAATCAGAAATGCCATCCAGTGTAAGCGTAGTGGTGATACAATTGAATCAATGAATGTACATGACTACGGAACCTGTAGACATGGCAGACAAACTTTGCGGAGTACTTTCACACTTTCCGGAGTTTTGGATTAATCTGCAGAAGAAGTTTGATGAAGATAAGATTAAATTACAGAAAGGGTGATAGCATATGACAGTAGAAGAAATCTTCCGGGGAGAGTCAAAAGACTTGGAGTTCAAAGAAAAGCTGCCGGAAGACAGTAAAAAATATATGAAGACGATTGTCGCCTTTTCTAATGGTGAAGGTGGCAGACTTATAATTGGTGTCAATGATGACAGAGAAGTTGTTGGTGTTGATCAGACAGCTGTATTTACCATGATAGATAAGATTACTAATGCGATTAGTGACAGCTGTGAGCCTTTGATTATTCCTGATATTGCACCACAGGCCATCGGGGATAAAACGGTAATTGTGGTAGAAATCAGTGCAGGAAGACAAAGACCTTATTATCTTAAATCTCTTGGAATGGATAAGGGTACTTTTATTCGTACAGCCGGATCTACACGACTTGCTGACAGACCATTTATCCAAGAAATGTACTATGAGGATGAGAATAGATCCTTTGATAATGTTGTTAATAAAGACATTGAAGTAACAGATGCTGATATTAATAGCTTCTGTGAGGATATGAAAAAAGAAGCGCAGCGTAATTGCTTGAATGATAAAGACGCTGAAAAGGTAAAGACACCTACCAAGAATAACTTGATAACTTGGGGGATTCTTAAGGAAGAAAACGGAGTTGTTCGCCCAACGTATGCATATTATTATCTGAGAGGGTTAGATGGCATAATGTCTCAGATTCAGTGTGCAGTATTTAAAGGCAATACACGTGGGATTTTTGTTGATAAAAGAGAGTATGAAGGTAATCTTTGGGAGCAGGTGGAGCAGGCTTATCAGTTTGTTCTTCGGAATATTCATCTTGGAGCAAGGATTAAAGGTATTCACAGACAGGATGTTTATGAACTGCCGCCGGAGAGCATACGAGAGCTTATTATCAATGCTGTTGTTAATTGTAGCTTCCTGCAGGGAAGCCTTGTACAGGTGGCAATATATGATAACAGGCTTGAAATCTCGTCTCCTGGTGGATTGATGCCGGGTGTTACAATTGAAAAGATGAAGGAAGGTTTTTCAAAGGTTAGAAATCACGGCATCGCCAATGCTTTTGTTTATATGAATCTCATAGAACAATGGGGGAGCGGTATTCCAAAGATATTGGCACAGACCAAAGAGTATGGACTTCCAGAGGTTGAGTTTATCGATATGGGAATTGCCCTCAGGGTTAATATGTATCGTGCTCTTCCGGAAGATGGTAGACAAGCGATAAAAGTAAGCGATAAAAAGCAAGCGACAAGCGGTAACTACAAGCGAAAAACGATAAAAGCAAGTGAGTGTAGGACTATGTTTGTAGAATATATGTCGCAACATGGTGCTTCTACAACTGCTGAAATGGCTGCAATTTCGGGACTTAGCCCACAGAGAACAAGAGCAATTTTAGCAAAAATGGTAGATGATGGAATCGTAATTGCTGAAGGATCAAATAAAACCAGAAAATATCGCTTGCAATAAACAAGCGATAAAATACACTTAAGAAGTTAAATTTGCAAAACATCGAAGTGAAGATTTTCATAAAAAGGATGGGGGAAATATGAGAAAATTTAATGATATGCTTAATGAGCATTTACAAGATGAGAAATTTAGAAAAGAATATGAAGCAATTCAACCGGAAATGGATGCAATCAGAGCTATTGTAGAAACAAGAAATTTACAGATTCATACGCAGAAATAATTTTCAAAGCATACAGAAAATAGTGTAATGGCGTAACAAAGCAAAAGAGCGACGGATTTGATTCCTAAGCTCTTTTTATTATGACTTTATCAGTTTATTGCTGTAATTGAATGATGAGATATCAGATGCTACAATAGGGAGGCATCATAGACAACAGGGGGACGACATGAATAACAAGACTAATTATATTTCTTTCTGGTTAAGCCAAGCTGTCTCAGAACTTGGAAGTATGATGACAAGCTATGCGCTTATCATTTGGGCCTATCAGCAGAGTAGGTCTGTTATGCAGGTATCGCTGCTTACCTTTTTCACTTTTGCACCAAAGGCAATAACAAGCTTTTTTATAGGCGGATTTGTGGATCGCCATGATAAGAAAAAAATCATCATGCTTACGGATACGGCATCTGCGCTTTGCTCCGTTATTGTATGTGTACTTCTTTATACACAGAAAATGAGCTTGTCGTATATATACGTTATAAATATTGTGCTGGGCGTCATGGAAGCTATACAGTCACCGGCTTCATCAGTGGCATTAGGACTGATCGTACCTGAGGATAAATATGAGAAGATCAGCGGATTAAGTTCTATATCAGAGAATGTAAGCGTTGTGCTTTATCCAATGCTTGCCAGTGCTTTGATGGGATTTTTTGGAATTGCGTCTGTGCTTATGTTTGATATCGCGACATTCCTTTTTGCAATCACAGTAATGTTCTTTGTTATACAGATTCCCAAGGGAAGTGACCCTGAGGAAGAAGAGGGAATGTTTGACGGTTTCTTTGGCGGAGTGAAGTTTTTGAAAGAGAACAAAGGAGTCCTCTATATCATCATCTGCATGACCTTAATGAATTTCCTTTCACGTTTATCTTATGAAAATATTTTGTCACCTATGATTCTTGCAAGAAGCAATGACAATGAAATGGTACTTGGCATTGTAACGTCATTCATCGGAGCAGGTGGAATTGTTGGAGGAGTTTTGGTTAGCACATTGAAAATGCCGAAGAACAAAGTGAAGATGCTGTTTTATTCCGCAGCGCTTTCATTCGCATTCGGCGATTTGCTCATGGCATTTGGACAGAATGTTTTTGTATGGAGCATTGCAGGAATTGCGGCAAGTTTGCCGATTCCGTTTACTATGGCGGCGCAGTCGGTACTGATATATACAAATGTGCGCGAAGATATACAGGGCAGAGTGTTTGCGGTAAGGAATGCGATGAAGTTTGCTGCAATCCCTATGGGAATCTTGCTGGGCGGCGCGATGTCTGAGTACCTCTTTGAACCATTTGTGGATAGTGGAACGAAAGTATCCTCAATGATTGTACGTTTGCTTGGAAATACAGACGGAACCGGAATGGCGATTATGTTCTTGTGTACCGGCATTACAGGATTTGCAAGCTGCATGTTGCTTTCAAGAAGTAAGCAGGTAAAAGAACTGTCTATGCCTGCAGAGCAAGATGAGACTCAAGCGGCATAAGAGGAAAAATCCATACGGATCAAATGCTACTATATGGGGGGATTATGGATAACAAAGAAAAAGAGCATTTGCGAGAAGTGTTATTTTATGATGAGAACTTTTATAAATATTTACCGGATATAATAAATGAGATATTACTTTTTTTAAAAAACAAAAATAATAATATTCCGATATCTATGGCATATATATGTTACTCGTTAGGTTTTTCTCATGATGAATATCGAAAAGTAACATTAAAGTTGCTAAAAATAATATGCAATGAAGAGGAACTTAATAGTGATAACTGTAGAAAAGTATTAGAAGAAGTGCGTCCTTCTGATAAATATGGTATTGTTTATGATGATGAAAGCATTCAAGGAATAATCAATAATTTTTCACTGCTTATTCCAAATAAGTAAGATTTAGTCACTAAGGAAGGGCGCATTATGCAGATAGTTCCAATGAGAGATATGAAAAACACAATAGAAATAGAACGCAGATGTGCTGAATCACAGGATACCTACGCGATACATTAGTGTCGCGTTTTTTTTATACACTCCTACGGATATTACGCTTTCTCATAAGTGTTGACCATAATTTTGTTCATGTTTCTAATGCTCAAATAGTCGTGAACGGTCGCAAGTATCCCATCTTAAACAATTCTTAAAGATTTCCCCTATTGGAACTTAAAAATTTTTTCAATACAATGTATCTATGATTAATCATTGAAAATATACGGGAGAAAAAATGAACAATATTCTTATTTGTGACGATGAAAAGGACATCGTATCTGCGCTTAGGATCTACCTTGAAAGTGAAGGCATGAGTGTTACGGCGGCTTATAACGGAAAAGAAGCGCTTGAAATAATGCAGAGTCCTATCGGAAATGACATTCATCTTATCCTTATGGATGTGATGATGCCTGAGATGGACGGAATAACTGCAATGGCAGAGATCAGAAGGATATCCAATGTACCTATAATCATGCTCACTGCAAAAAGTGAGGATGAAGATAAAGTTGTGGGGCTGACGGTCGGAGCAGATGACTATGTTACCAAGCCGTTTAATCAGGTTGAGCTGATGGCGAGAGTAAAATCCCAGATTCGTCGTTATACAATGCTTGGGGCTAAAGGGACTTCGGAAGTAACAACAAATACAGATATGATCACTATCGGCGGTATCGAATTAAATGATAAGGCAAAAGAAGTAACGCTGGATGGAAATCCTGTTTCGCTCACTCCCTTGGAATATGACATATTGAAACTATTGATGATTCATCCGGGTGAAGTTTTTTCTCCAAAAGAAATATATACAAGTGTCTGGAAAGAAAACATGATAGGCGCCGAAAGTACGGTGGCTGTTCATATCAGGCATCTTAGAGAAAAATTGGAATATGACAGTACAGATCCCAGATATTTAATAGCTGTCTGGGGGCGAGGATATAAGATTGAGAAGGGAACACCTCGGGAAAGGAAAGTGTAATGAAAAAAAGAACTGGTTTTTTAATAATATCTGCTATGGTGCTTACACTTGCAGGCTGTGGACAGGCGAATCAATCAAATACATCTGATGCATCGAATGCGTCTGACACATCGAATGTGTCAAGTACACCTGAAATATCGAATACATCTGACACATCAAATACACCTGAAATATCGAATGTAGCAAATACATCGGATACACTGAATGCGGTGGTTATATCTGATCCATCGTATACGATACCGGAATCAGATCTATCTTTTGAATATAACGGAAAGAGCGTTTCCGTCAAAAATGATGCAAAGAAAAATATTGAAGCTCTCGGTAATCCAACTGAGGAAAAGACTTCACCATATAATGAACTTGACAAATCATATATATTTGGCAATGCTCCTGATTCAATAGAGCTTTTAACTATTAAAGATAAAACACAGGCAATAGTAATCCATGATTCAAATGTAAAAACTTCCAGAGGCATAGGAGTGGGAAGTACTTGCGATGATGTAATAGCTGCGTACGGTGGTAAAGCTCCTACCGGCGTGGATGGTATTGATATCTCGATAAAATTCTCTTATAGTTACAAGAATTACTCGGTTTCATTTGATATTGATGATAAGGACCGTGTGGTAACAGCAATTACCTATTCAAACAATACTATGACACGTCTGTGGTGACGGATTGAGGAAAGAAGATGAAACGTTTTTACAGTATAAAAGCAAAAATATTATTGGCAATAGCATGTATATTCTTTACAGTGTGTTTTTTAGTGAGTATAGTTGCAAGTTATATTATTGGTGCAAAAACATATCATAGTGATGGTTCAACGACATACTCATTTAGAAAAGAAGTTTTTGATGATGCGGGAAAAGCATATGCTGTGCTAGCTCTTTCTAAATATGATTCCGGATTCAATACCGATCTTTTGAATGGGATGAACTGTTACTATGGAGTTATTGACGGGGCTATATCGGAAGATGCAGATTTAAATGATAACAGCATATACCTTTATCGAAATTTTGCCGGTGTTTCAGTGCCATCATGGAATAATGAATTATTTATTAATTCATATACAGTAAATGACAAAACAGTTTTTAATAGAAGTGAACAATTCTTAGGAATGTTCGGGGCGCAGAATAGCATACTTACAGATACAAGCAGACGTGAGGAAGTATTTGAAGTTCAAGGTATAGGATACGATACCTTGGGAAGTAAAGCATATGCTTATGCCAATGATCGATTCTTTGCGCTGGATTCATTTTGGTATGGGAGGGTAATGGATGATTATGTTGCTGAAGCTCACAATATGGATAGCACTTTTAGTAAAATATGGTCCATGAATAACACGAATGGCGAAGAAGCTACAGAAGAAAATGAAAAGCTTTTTATTGCAGGCAATGCGTATGATCCTATTTCAAAGTCTATAGAAGACTATAAATTGTGTTTGAATAATTCCAATGGCGAAAAAGGTATATTGGATGGGGATTATGTGGCGGATCTGTCTCCGATTCATGATACTTTAAAAGACATTGACTCTTTTGATGCGGTTGGAACACGTTTTACTTATTTTAATGATCCACCCAAAATCAGAAGCGAAGTGGAAAATTCCCAAAACAAGCGTTTTACTTTCATTTGTTTTCCCAATGAAGCTAAACTTTCCACCAAAGGTCATGCAAATGATTATTATGCAAAGGCTAAGAAGATTGTCAGCGTAGCATATACGATTAAGCCTTTCGTTCCTATAGTCAGTATTATTTCTTTTGTAATGATATGGGTATGTTTTGGGTTATTTATTAAAGCAGCAGGCCATACAAAGCAGAGCAAAAAAATTGTGGCAGGTCCGTTTGATTGGATTCCGGTAGATTTAGCATTTATTGCGACAGTAGCTTTGGAGCTTATATTTTTAGTAATAATAGCTGAGCTGAAAAATAGATTGGATTATTTGCCGTTTTATAAGGCGCTAGTTGGTATAGGTGGAAGCTTTATACTTGGAATGGCGGTAGGGCTTTGTTTTTGTTCATTATTTGCAGTAAATTTCAAGCTTTGCAGATTACACAAGAACATGTTTATTATAAGGCTACTGATGAAAGTTGGATGGAAGGCGCGTATATGGATTTCCTATATGATGTTACCTCTAATTCTGATTATGATAAATGTAGCTTTAGAATGGTATGTAGGTGTATGGTTCGATGGTTTATTTGTTTATTTAATGGATAAGGTGGTACTCGCAGCCTTTATATTCTGGGGAATTCGAAGCTATTCGAAGATAAAAGACTCTGCAGAAAAACTTGCGGCGGGAGATATGACAGCACATGTTGATGTGAGGGGAATGCCGCAGTTTATGGAAGAAACCGGAACAGCCCTCAACGATATTCAGGCGGGAATTGAGATTGCTTTGGCGGAGCGCACAAAGAGTGAGCGAATGAAGACTGAGCTCATTACAAATGTATCTCACGATATCAAGACGCCTATCACATCCATAATAAATTACGTTGATCTTCTAGATAAAGAGAACCTGGAAAACGAGAATGCAAAAGAATATCTTGAAGTCCTGAACAGACAGTCGCTTCGTCTTAAAAAACTTGTTGAAGATATTATTGAAGCATCAAAAATCTCCAGCGGAAATATTGAGCTTAATATGGAGGAAGTAAATGCGGAGGTTTTGCTGGATCAGTCTATCGGAGAATTCGCGGAACGACTTAAGGAAAAGAAAATAGAAGTCGTTGTTAACAGCTGTGACAGTGAAATGCACCTCATTGCAGACAACAGGTATTTGTGGAGGGTGTTCGATAATATTATGAGTAATATTGTCAAATATGCTCAGGCAGATACAAGAGCTTATGTAGACCTTGAAAACAATGGTGATAAACTTAGATTTACTTTTAGGAACACATCCCGTGAACAATTAAACATCTCACCTGAAGAACTGATGGAAAGATTTGTCAGAGGAGATAAATCAAGATATACAGACGGAAACGGACTCGGCCTCTCTATCGCTCACAGTCTCACCGAGGCCATGGGTGGAACTATGAACATCTTCATAGACGGTGATTTCTTTAAGGTAATTCTTGAATTTGATGCGATTATAGAAAATGTTACAGAAAACGAGGATTAATGCTATGCTGGATTACTTATTTTACTTTTGTGTAATTATATGGTTCATAGTGCTATATCACTTCGCAGATAACTAATACTACCGGCCATCCCCTTCATTAAAGGCACAACCTTCGCCTGAAACTTCCCCCCGGCCATACGGCTTGACATTTTTGCAAACAATGAACTAAACTTGAGGAAGTTTTAGGAGAAGCAAGCATGAATTATAATGGCGCAGTTGAGAAACATAATAATGTGCGCAGAGTGATAGCGGTATTTGTGGCGGTAGCACTCAGCTTTACCATGCTCTTTTCCACAATATATATAGTTAAGGAACAGCATCATGAGTGCCATGGCGTAGAGTGTCCCGTATGTCACAATATTGCAAGGTGCGAGCAGTTTCTTAATCAGATTTCTACAGGTCTTATACATCTTGCTATAAGTGTAGTTGCGGTAATGATCGTCTCGATTATTTTGCCTAGAGAAAATGAGAACATTTCTCATCCTACACTTGTCAGCTTCAAGGTACGTCTCGATAATTGAAGCAACCTCTTTTGTGTAGCGTTTTGCTGCTACATGATCATATTTTTTATCCAATACAATAATAAAAAAATGAATAAGAAAGAGGAATATTATGAAGAAATATATTTCAGTTTTGGTTGCTGCCGTAATGGCAAGCAGCATTATTTGCGCATGCGGAAATGGAAATGCTCAGGATGCATCAGCTGCAGGAACATCAGCAGTAAATGCTTCGGAAGCTGTATCTGAGGCAGCAGGCGACAGTGATATAAGCATTGTGACAACTATTTTCCCTGAATATGACTGGGTTAAGAATATAGCAGGAGAGAACCCTGCAAATGCAGACATCACAATGCTTCTTGATAGCGGTGTAGACCTTCATAGCTATCAGCCCACAGCAGAAGATATTGCTAAGATCTCAAAATGCGACATGTTCATTTATGTTGGCGGAGAGTCTGATGAATGGGTAGATGATGCGCTTAAGGAAGCAACCAATAAAGATATGGTAGTTATCAACCTTCTCGACGTACTTGGCGATGACATCAAGGAAGAAGAGATTGTTGAAGGTATGGAGCACGAGCACGAACATGAAGAGGGCGAAGAGCACGAAGAAGGTGAAGAACACGAGCATGAGGAAGGCGAAGAGCATGAAGAAGGTGAAGAAGTAGAATACGACGAGCACGTATGGCTCTCACTTAAGAATGCGGCTAAACTTTGCAGTGCCATAAAAGACGGAATGGTTTCTGTTGATGAAGCTAACAAAGACGTTTATGAGAAGAACGCAAACGACTACATTACAAAGCTTGAAGCTCTTGACGCAGAATACGAGAATGCGGTTAAGGCAGGAAGCAAGAAGACAGTTCTTTTCGCAGACCGTTTTCCGTTCCGTTACCTTGTTGATGATTACGGACTTGATTATTATGCAGCATTTGTAGGTTGCTCAGCAGAGACTGAAGCAAGCTTTGAAACAATAACATTCCTTTCAAAGAAAGTAGATGAACTCGGACTTGGTTCCATCCTGACCATTGAAGGAAAGGACAAGAAGATTGCCGATACTGTAAAGCAGAACACAGCAAAGAAGGATCAGAACATCCTTACAATGGATTCTTTGCAGTCAACAACTTCTGATGATGTGGCAAAGGGAGTAACTTATATTTCTGTAATGGAAGGAAATCTTGAAGTACTTAAGGAAGCGCTTAAATAAAGCGGGAGGTGTTATCATGTCGTTCATTTCCGCGCAGAATCTGTCGCTTGGATACGATAGGACTGTGGTTGTTGATGATTTAAATTTCATAGTTGAAAAAGGAAACTATCTTTGCATTGTTGGAGAGAATGGCTCAGGTAAGACAACTCTCATGAAAACAATGCTGGGATTACAGGCATCTATTGGTGGACAGATTCTGTTCGGTGATGGGCTAAAAAAGAATGAGATAGGCTATCTGCCTCAGCAGACGGTTGTTCAAAGAGATTTTCCGGCATCCGTATTTGAGATTGTTCTTTCGGGATGTCAGTCTCACATGGGACTACGACCTTTTTATACGGAAAAAGAAAGGAAGATTGCCCGTGAGAATATGGATAGGATGGGTATTACCGATCTGAAAAACAGGTGTTACAGAGAGTTATCAGGTGGTCAGCAGCAAAGAGTTCTTTTGGCAAGGGCTCTTTGTGCCACCACAAAAGTTCTTCTTCTGGATGAGCCTGTTTCCGGACTTGATCCCAAAGTTACGTTTGAGATGTACGAACTTATAAAAGAACTGAATGACAGCGGAGTTACGATAATCATGGTATCGCATGATATAGCCGCTGCCGTTAAGTATGCAAGCCACATACTTCATATCGGGAAAACTTTGTTTTTTGGAACCAAGGATGAGTATGTATCGAGTAATGTCGGAAAGTTCTTTATGAATATGGAAGGAGGCGAGCTTGCATGATAGAGAAGTTAGTGGAATACTTCCAATATCCGTTTGTTGTTTATGCATTTATAGTAGGAACGCTTATAGCACTGTCGTCGTCGCTTCTAGGAGTGACACTTGTTCTTAAGAGATATTCATTTATTGGAGACGGACTTTCGCACGTTGCTTTCGGAGCGATGGCGATTGCAACTGTATTAAAGATTGCAAACCAGACCGCCGTTATTTTGCCGATAACCGTTATATGCGCCGTTTTCCTTTTAAGGAGCGGAAATAACGCAAAGATAAAGGGCGATGCCGCAATTGCGATGATCTCTGTCGGAGCGTTGGCATTTGGTTATCTTATCGTAAATAAATTTTCAACCTCCGCGAATCTTTCGGGAGATGTGTGCAGTACATTGTTTGGTTCGATGTCTATACTTACACTTACGATGTCGGAAGTTATGGTATGTGTGGTGTTGTCGATCATTGTTGTGGCATTATTTCTTTTTATGTACAACAAGATATTTGCGGTTACTTTTGATGAGGATTTTGCAAAGGCTACAGGTGTAAAAGCCGATGCCTATAACTTTATCATTGCGGTAATGATCGCAGTGATAATAGTGCTTTCCATGAATCTTGTAGGTTCGCTGCTTATATCGGCGCTTGTGATATTCCCCGCGCTCTCTGCCATGAGTATATTAAAGAATTTCAAAAGCGTTACGATTTTTTCGGCAATCTCATCCGTTATATGTGCAATATCAGGAATGCTCATATCGATGCTTGCCGGAACGCCTGTCGGATCTACTATTGTAGCGGTTGATGTTTTTGTATTTGCGGTGGCTTATTTTATCGGAAAAGGAACAGGAGGAAAAGCATGATGAAAAAAATGAGATATATAGCAGTGATGACATTGGTTGTGCTTATTACTTCGGGATGCGCAGATGATTCAAGTGCGGTAAGCTCAAGGCCCGGAAGCGGTGCAAAAACTGTTGATGATGTGATCGCTGAGCAGATGGCTGCAAGTGATATGTCGTCTTTGATCGCAGAGTACGGAGAATATGAAGAGGATGATGATGCTTCTTATGGTGACACTTCGGGCGCTTCGGATAACTCGGCGGCTGCAACAAGTTTTCATACCGCGGAAGAGATTAAGGTGGACGGAGATTACGTCGATCTGACCAAACAGTCTTCGACAATGATATACACAACTGTTTATAACATGATGTATTATCCTGAAAATTTCGTTGGAAAGACTATCAAGATGACGGGAAATTATTCCGAGTATGTTGCCGAGGATACGGGTAAGCGCTATTTTGCCTGCATTATAAAAGATGCCACGGCGTGCTGCTCGCAGGGAGTTGAGTTTGAACTTACAAGTGATTACAAATATCCCGATAATTACCCGAAGGAAGAGGACCCGATAACGGTAGAAGGAGTCTTTGATTTGTATGAAGAAGGGCAGTATCAGTACTGTACACTCAGAAATGCCAAACTATGTGAATCATAGTCTGGCATCTATTCCAAGTTTTTCATGCATGATTTTCTTGGTTTCATACATACGGCGATCGGCCAGAAGGTATACCTCGTGCGAGCCCTTTTCGGGGCATTCGTGCCGGTATGCGTAACCTGCCGCAACGCTTCGTACGTAATCAGGGTAGATTGCATTCATAACATCAAGGGCGCTGTTCATTCGACTTATCAGATCATCGATGTCGAGTGAAACGGCGTCTTTTATTATTACAAGAAATTCGTCTCCGCCTATTCTGGCGCACATTCCGTATTGGGCGAAGGTGCCGGTGAGTATCTTTGAGAAATCCAAAATATATTTATCGCCTTCGGGGTGACCCATTTTGTCATTTACGGGTTTAAGCCCGTTTAAGTCGATACTGATTATGCAGTAGTCCCGCTGGGATCTGTCGAGCGCCTTCATTTCTCTGTCGGCACTTGCCCTGTTGGGGAGATCTGTCAGTCCGTCTGCATAAGCAAGGTGGACAAGCGATTCACGCTCTTTTTTCTGAGCAAAAGTTTTTGTTATGTACAGCAGGTAGTATGCAAGCTGTGACATTGCAAAGATAATCGCGCCCAGACCTATTATCGGGAAAGTCGCCGTCTGAGCGGGCAAGACGCGAATGGTTGTCAGCGTATATCCTATAAGGTGTATGAATCCTGAAGTTGAAAGTGCGAACATACCTATCATCTGCAGGTTTTCTATAAAGAGAGCTTTCTTTTTTACAATTGTCCTTACAAAGCAATAGACAATCAGAACGTAGATTATAAGCGCATTTATGTCGAACAGTACAAGGGTGCGTTTTAAGTGAATGGAAAAAATAAAGTACAAAATCTGCTGAAGAATAGGCACTACTATACTTGCAACAAACAGTCCGATCACTGTCTTTTTCAGCTTTATCTCATTCATGAAGTATAGGATTATGTAGCACAGAGGAACAAAGAGAAATAGCGTGAAATACTCCAGTTCGGTCTCAATGTCGGTGTTTATAAACAGCGAAAGCATATTTGAATAGCACATGAGATAAAAGCCTATGTTTATACATAGGATTGATGCAAATATCTGTATCTTTAATTCCGGCAGGTACGTGACAAACAAAAGGCTCAGTGTCAGCAAAAAGAGACCGAAAGTAAACAGGAACATTCCGATCAGAATGACAAACTGGTTATTGCTGATAATGAATGTCAAAAGGTCGGGGTGGTTTCCGAAATACACCGGGTCAAAGAATGAAAAGGCGTCTTTCTCACACGCGGTGAGCTTGAATGTTAAGTAGCTTTTTCTATACTTGCGCGGAATTGTTATGAAGTGATATCTTCTTCCGACAAATTTGTTGTTGTCATATTTGTCCATTCCGTATTCATATATGAGTTTGCCGTCAAGGTAGCATTTGATCGCAGAATAATTAGTTCTAAATACTATTGCGGGAAGCGGAATATCACCTATAAACGGCATGTTAAGCGACATGATGACTGTGTCACCACGTTTTGGAGGAACGGAGAAAAGAGTATTGATCTCTGTGAGCTTTACATGCGGAAATTCTTCATTGCCTACTCTTACGGTCCAGTTTGAATTGAACTGAACGGAAGGATAGTCGTGAGTCATATCAAGAAACCAGAAGCATGCAAGGAATATTACGACGACGGTTATGCCGCTGAGCGCAATTATTGAAAGAAGACGTTTACGCATTACTTGTGCTCACCTCCTTCTTTGCCTGGTTTTTCATGAGGTCATTGTATAGTCTGCCGAGTGATTCGTTGTGATGTTTCTTTTTCATGGAATACATTCTTTTATCGGCAAGCAGGTATACAAGCTGAGCAGAAGGGTTATTTAGCGAGGAATCTATACTTTCGGCGTATCCCCAGGAGGCAGAATAATGTATCCTACTGCTTTTGCCATTTCTGTAGCTCATCAGGTCTTCTAGGATTGCCAGATCGGTGTCTCTTCTTGGCGCATCAATATATGGAAGCACGACTATAAATTCGTCGCCGCCCATTCTTCCGACAAGTGAAGCGTCTATGAAACTGCTTTTTAGCATGGTTGCAAAACCGCTAAGCAAGGTATCTCCCGCGGAATGGCCGTAGTTATCGTTTGTGTATTTGAGATAATCAAGGTCAACACTTATTATTGTGTAGCGGCCTCTTGTATTGGCAAGGGACAGCTCGCACTTTGCCCTGTTTGCCAGTCTTGTCAGGGAATCTGTGTATGCAAGACCTTCAAGCTGGCTCTGTACGGTTGCTTCATTGATATATTCGATACAGTGATAGAAGTAGTTGACCAAAAGGCAGAGCATGAAGAAGAATGAGCCTATCGTCATGAAGTTGATAGAGGCATTTATCTCGCCCATCTTAAAATATTTAAGGATATTAAATTTGATGATGTCTATCATTGCACAGCCGAGCAAAAGGATAAATCCGATAATGAGCAGATTGGTGGAATAGATTCTTGTTTCAAACTCATTTCTGGCTTTGGCTCTGGATATAACCGTAATTACTATTGAGCTTATAATGGTCACGCCTTCCAGTATGGCAAGTATATGTAGGAACAGTATAAATTTGCATATGTGAATGATATTTAAAATGTGCAGAGTTGAAGTCACAACAATGAAAATAGTGTCAACTATCAAAAATATTTTGCAGAGCAATATATGCTTGGTCTGTTTGGAGGACATGACAAATCCTGCAATAGAAGCAGGGAGCGTGAAAAGAGAAAAATATTCCAAAAAGTTTGCTATGCTGGCGTGGTCTGTGAAAAACCAGAATATGTCATTATAGCAAAGAACATATATGCCAATTGCAAGAGATATAAAGGCACTGAAGATAATACTGTAATCATGAAAGTCTGAGAAAATAAGGATTGGCGCCAATATGGCAAGTACAAAGCCAAAAATGCACAGAAAGGCACCGATTATGAGGGACAGCCTGTTTTTCTGAATGAGATATGTTGATATGTCGCCGAATGTTCCGAAGTATATTTCTGAAAATCCTGAAAAGGCTTCATCTTCGCAGGATACCATTACTATCTTTATTTTTTTTCCGGAGTAGCCTTCGGGAAGAGAAATAAAGTTCTGCATTTTGGGGACCATTTTTTTATTATCAGCAATAAGATGACCGTAGTTATAGACAAGGTCGTTGTCAATATATACGTCAACCGTTGCAAGGATGGAGCGAAAGTGGATTGATGCCGGATATATGTTTGACTCGGGAAGCGTGTTCTCGATAATAACAATTTCATTTTTGTTGACCATGCCGAGATTTGCATCTTTCAAGGATACGGCCGTAAAAGATTTGTGTCCATGCGAAACAGTCCAACCGGAATCCAGCTGAACCATATCTTTTTTGGGCGGTGTATTCAGTTTTGGCGATCCGAGAAATAAGATAACAGTAGTCATTATGGCAATAGCCAATATACCTAAAATGGCTGCCTGCATCTTTGTACCTTTTTTCAAAAAAAGCCTCCTTTGAACTTATATCTAGTATAGCTCAAAGAAGACTTAATTTACATAAAACAGTTAATAAAGAAATGATAAAAAATAAATATACAGATTATATCAGAAGTGTCCGTGGCTTCCTCCGTGAGAATGCCCGGAACTTGAGGTGTGAAAAGAACTGCCGCCTCCGGAGTGGCTTCTGGAGCCGTTGTCCTCGGATTTTCTTACCCTTGATACGCTGCTTGTAATGAAAGTGTCGGTATGAACTTTCATATGAATTCCGTCATGGGTGCGGTATTCCGATGCACTGTTGTTGATGTGAACGGTATTTAGCTTCGCTGCCATAACGCCTATAGGTATGATCGCGGTTGCAAGTCCTATGAGGATGCTCAGAAAAATGTGGCTCTTAGGATCGTAGGTGCTTCCGGAATCATATGAAGTTCCCGAGCCCTCCTCGATATCATACGGTGTTCCTGCGTAAAACAGATCAAGGTAATGGTCGGCTTTCTCGATATAGACTTCAAATGCACCGTAGTAGTCGCCGTCTTTTAGATAGGGCAGCATTTCGTCGGTCATTTCCGCCTGGCCGTAGTCGGTGAAAGCAGAAATTCCGTCGCCTGATGTGCTTATGGCCCATTCTCTTGTATCCATGGAAAGAACAAAGAGAACTCCGGCATCGTTGTAATCGGCACCAAATCCGTTGTAATCAAAATAATCGTCAGCAAAAGCTTCAATGCTTCCCGAGTGGGAAGTTACGGTCAGGATGACTACGTTGCAGTGCTGTTTTTCGCTGAGTTCGTTAAGCTTGCTGAGTATTGTGGCTTTTTCGGATGAACTAAGCAGTTCTGCCTGGTCAAGGAGTCTTTCTTTTTGCCTCGTTGCGGGAATCGAGTAATCGTCCCAAAGAGGCGTCTGGTCGGCATGAACAGGAAAACTTGTGAAAAAGCAGATAAATACTGCAACAAGAAGTCCCAATATATGTATATGTTTGTTTATAAAAATTATTTTTTTCATATTGTTTTACTGTAATAACCTTTTGGTATAGCGAAGTTACATGAAAAAGAACATGGCAATATAAGCAAGTGCGGTAAATCCGAGTGCAAACGGTATATAGTACTTCAAAGCCTGCGTGAAACTAAAAGGAAGTTTTCCTACAAATTTACCGGTTTGTCCGTTCATGGCAAAAAGATAGTTTTGGTCATTCCAGCTCGTGTTAAGTATGTACACGGGGTAGAGTGCATATTTGTGGGAAGAGTTAACCGTACTGCACGTAACATTCACGGGAGTAACAGAGTCGTACCCTGAAACAGTCTGCTGGAAGTCGATGGTGGTCGTATGTTCCATTCGCGACAGGGCTCTGGATATCGATTCTTCAGAAGTTACATTGTATTTGTTTGCCAGGAAACCTGCGAGATAGCCCATGTTAAACGAGAGCATCTTGCTTCTGTCAAACGGTTCAAGGGAATCCATGAGGTCGTCAGGCATTTCCTTTGAAGCATCAACGGGAACCTGCTTGAAACTTTCGGTACCTTCGCGAAGCACACTGTAGTACTTGGTCTCCGTGTAATAATATCTTGAATCGGACCATGATCTGTGCTTTGTTGCCTTGTATTCGCCGCTGAAATGTTCGGTAGCATCGTAGAGCCAGAAAGGGACATAAATTCCGCGTATCTCATCAATATGATTTTTCTCCGCAAAAACCGGCGGTACCAGCTTTCTTTCAGCTACATAGCTTTTGTAGGTGCTTACCGCGTCCTCTTTTGTCTTGGCAAAAGGAATTATGTAGTCCGGCTTGAATTCGCCGGTAAATTTCTCTTTTACTACGATGTTATTGCTGCAAAAAGGGCATTTGGTAGAGCCAAGTGATTCTGTAGTGATGATCTCACCGCCGCAGGAAACGCATGAATAGATAAAAAGAGGTTCGCTTTCTCCGGTTTCGGAAGAAGTGTTTTCTGTCGGCGTGCCGGTGCTGCTTGAGTTGTGGTTTGCCACATAGTCTTTTACATCAAATTCAGAATCGCAATATGGACATTTCAGTTTCTGGGTTTTGGGATTAAATTCCATAGCCCCGCCACAGGCGGGGCATTCATATTCTTGTAAAGCCATATTATCCTCAATAAATCAATTTGCTTTGGGTGAACCGCAGCTTGTGCAGAAGTTTCCTTCATTTACAGTTCCGCAAGAGCAGGTCCATGAAGTTGAAGGCTTCTTGGCACCGCAGTTAGAGCAGAAGTTACCTGTATTTACAGAACCGCATGAACATGTCCACGATCCTGCAGATGCCTGAGCGGGCTGAGCCTGCTGTTGTGCGCCCATTGCAAAGAGCTGGTTTGCGTTCATTCCACCTGCCTGCTGAGCCATGTTCATTCCTGCGAATGCCATCATAGGGCCTGCTGCGGTGTTTTTTGCTGCATCTTGCATAGCCTGTGCCTGTGCACTTGCGATAGTGGCGGCGGCCATGTTGGGATTTCTGAGTGCGCCTGCGCGCTGAAGCTCTTTTATAGTCTTTTCATCTTCTTCGTTTGCGATTACAGAGCTTACGCCAAAGCTTGTAATGGTGATTCCGTAGAATCCTGCCCATTTATCTGAAAGAACTTCGTTGAGAGCGTTTGCAATCTCGGTTGTGTGACCGGGAAGCGCGCTGTATCTTATGCCCATCTCGGAGATCTTTGCAAATGCGGGCTGAAGAGCTGTGAGAAGCTCACTCTTAAGCTGCGAATCAATTTTTTCCTTGGTGAAAGATCCCTCCACGTTTCCGCAGATGTTCTTGTAGAAAAGAACGGGATCAACAACTCTGTAACTGTATTCGCCGTGACATTTGATGCTTACATCCATATCAAGGCCGATATTTGTGTCAACTACGCGGAATGGAACGGGATTGACCGTGCCGTATTTGTTTCCGAGGATTTCTTTTGTATTTATGAAATATACGCGCTGGTCTTTGGGAGCAACTCCGCCGAATCCAACTCTTTTTCCGAATTCCTTGAAACTGTTTACGATAGATTCGCTTAAGTTTCCGTAAAAGATTGAAGATTCGGTTGAAACGTCGTATACGAATTCGCCTGCCTCGGCGCAGATCTCGGTAATCTGTCCCTGATCAACAAGGATCATGCACTGACCTTCGTTGATAGCGATGATTGATCCGTCTGAGATCACGTTGTCGGATCCTTTTTTATTTGAGCCTCTTCCGGCCTTTTTTTCACCTTTTGTAAGTAATGTGTCGTTTGATAATGAAGGACAGTAAAAATACTCTCTCCACTGATCGGCGAGTACGCTGCCTCCGGCTGCCATTGCTGCTTGAATAAGCCCCATAACTGTCTCCTTTCATAACTAAAATTCAGAGTATATTGTGGAAAACCTCTGTTTATTTTAGATTTTTTGTGAGTTTACAAGTAATATTTTCGCACATTTAATCTTAAAAAACTATAATATCGGGAAAATAATGGTATGATACTCTAAAGTAGAAAAAAACAGTTTGCGCGGTGGTAAGAGTGAAGAAAATCAGGATCGGCATTGAATACAAAAATAATAATGTTACTCTTGAAACCCTTAAAGGAAAGCAGTTAAAAGGGCTTCTTGCAGATGCGGGTCTTGAGGCATCTTATCCGTGCGGCGGAGTGGGCAGATGCGGGAAGTGCAAAGTGCGATTCACGGAGGGCGCGCCTTATCCGAATACACTCGATAAAAGTTTTTTAAGTGAAAAAGAAATTGCGCAGGGCGTAAGACTTTTGTGCAGGTGCAGTCTTGAAACGGATTGCAAGGTGTGTATCGATGGCGCGGGATTTGCCGAAGAGGATATCGTGGCGGAGACGGCAAAGAGCTCTTTTTCCGGAAAAAAATATGATAAGTACGGCATAGCTGTCGACATCGGTACAACGACGATCGCGGCGGCACTTGTGGGAGTGTCGCTTGACGGGGAAAAAGAAATAATAGATACGGCAGGCGGTATAAATCATCAGAGGCGTGTCGGAGCGGATGTTATATCGAGGATTGCGTATGCGTCCGGCTTAGGTATTGTGGGAAACAAGGAAAAGCTTGATGAACTCAGAGAGTTGGTGCTTGATGATATTTCAGCATTGATTGAAAAACTTGGTAAAAGAGCTTCTGGAGACTTGGCTGCGATAGTTGTTACGGGGAATACCACGATGCTTCATATTTTCAGAGGTCTTGATATCGAGGGACTCGGAAAATATCCGTATAAGCCGGTTGATAACTGCGTATATGAAACTGAGATGTTTGGGACAAAGCTTGTGACAATGCCGGGAATATCTGCATTTGTCGGAGCGGATATTGTTGCAGGCATATATTATGCGGATATTATAAACGAAGAGGGAAGGAAAGAGCTTCTTTTGGACCTTGGAACCAACGGGGAGATGGCATTTTTTGACGGGAAGAATCTGAAGGTGACTTCGACTGCGGCAGGCCCAGTATTTGAAGGCGGCGGAATATCCTGCGGAACTGCGTCCGTGCCCGGCGCGATATGCAGGGTTGATATAAATGGTAGCCGCGACAACGGCTTTTTTACGAAAATAAGTACTATAGGTGGTAAAGCACCCATAGGACTATGCGGAACGGGCATAATGGAGGCGGTTTCTGAGCTTGTACGAAATGGGATTGTTGATAAAAGCGGACTTCTTGCAGATGAATTTTTTGACAGGGGGTTCGCCCTTACGGACGACGCTGAACTGACTGTGACTCAGCAGGATATAAGAATGATCCAGCTTGCAAAGGGTGCGGTCTACACAGGACTTAAAGAACTTGTAGGAGATGATGCTCCTGACAAGGTGTATGTTGCAGGCGGATTTGGAACGAATCTTAATTATGATAGGATAAGGTATATCAGGCTTTTTCCCGACAGCTTTGCAGGAAAAGCCGAGAGTATCGGGAACAGTGCACTAAAAGGCGCAGTGAAATTGCTTTCTGAGATTATTACCGGAAGAAAAGAGGAAGCTTTATCTAATCTGAATAAGATAAGTGAATGTGCAACGGAGGTTGTGCTCGCCAATAAAGAAGACTTTGACGATTCTTTTGTTGATGCTATGAATTTCTGATGGCGTTGTATTAACGAAGATATTATATTGTTTATTTACTGAAACTTCGCTGTTTTGCAACTGCGAAGTTTCAGTTGGTTTAATATATGGTGGGGGATATCATGCAAAGAATCACAAGAAAAAAGGCGTGGATGTTTGGATATGTGCTTTTGTTATTTTTGCAGGGCTGTTCAGAAAATGAATTACACAAGAGCAATGATATGCAGGATGCTTATGCTATGTGTGAGGGTATTTGGAGCACAGATGGAAAAACTTCTGATGAAATTGTTGCTAATGGCGGAATGATATTCACGATTGAAAAAAGTAGCAATGGAGAACTTAAAGGGAATGTTTTTTATCAACAAGCAGAGAGCCAGCGGGTGGCTACTATAGAAAATATAGTCGGAGTTATAGAGAATGGAAAAATTCTGTTTGATTATACAGATGATGGATGGGGAAATAATGGATCAATAGAAGTGCTTCTTTCACAAGAAGAAGTAATTGTGAAAATTGATAGAGATGATGAAGTTAGTAGTGAATATGCGTTAGATGGTACTTTTTCTTTAAAAAGAATGAACTCAGGTAATATGAATGTTGAAAAACAATGTGAGATTGATGAGGAAAGCGAAGAAAAATATCAATCTTATTGGTCTGCGGAGCAGATTATGGAGGAGAAGAAAAAGCGAGAGAATATAGTTAATGATAAGGAATATTATGAATTTGTAAATGGATATAAAGAAAGTCAGATGGTTACGGATGGTTCGTGGATTTTTGAACCATTAATTTCCACAGATAGTGTTGTGTATTCAAAGGAACAATTTGAAGAAATGCCTAAATTGATGATACATATTATCAAAAATGAAATATATGCCAGACATGGATATGTTTTTAATGATGATAAGTTGCAGAATTATTTTGAAATGCAATTATGGTATGTCCCTGACAAAGAAAAATCATTTGAACCTGATGTTTTAAATTCGTATGAGAAAGCAAATTTGGAAGTTTTGGCAGAATTGGACAGATAATAGTATGCAATTTATATATGTTTATATTTTTATTGCGTAAGTAAAAAAAGAATGGAATCATATCTCTATCTTTGTTATCTTGAGATAGAGGTTTGTTCTATAAAAATAATTTGGAGGTATACTCATGTTAGATGATAGATGGGTTTTTTATGATGATGTTAAGCCTGAGGATCAGGGTAATGGCGTAGTGAGAAGGGTTCTTGCGTACAGCAAAGACCTGATGTGCGTTGAGAATACTTTTGAGGAAGGTGCTATAGGAGCCCTTCATCACCATCCGCATACGCAGATTACTTATGTTGTGAGCGGAAAGTTTGAATTTGAGATTGATGGGATAAAAAAGATTGTCAAAGCCGGAGATACCATGCTTAAGACAGATAGCGTCGAGCACGGCTGCGTGTGTCTTGAGAAGGGTGTTCTTCTTGATATCTTTAATCCCATGAGAGAGGATTTTGTATGATCTGTGATACTTGTGCAAATTATGTCTATGACGAAGACTGGGAATGTTATACGTGCATGGTAAATATGGACGAAGATGATTACTATAGGCTTATGTCCGGCAATAACAAGGACTGTCCGTATTATCAGGACAATGATGAATATAAAGTCGTAAGACATCAGATGTGAGGAGAGTTATGGAAGGACCAAAGATTACAAAAGAAAAAGTTAAGCCCGTGTTCGATGAAAAGTTTATCAGGGTTTTTGATCTTCAGTACGATGAAGGAAGACATTATTTTAATGCGACAAGAAGGCCGCTTGATGAGCTTGCTTCTATTAAGAGTGATGAAGAGTTTAAGAAAATGGTTCCCGATGCCGTCAGCTGTGTAGTGGTTATTGAAGACGGCGATGAGCCGAAGCTTCTTCTTTCATATGAGTACAGATATCCAGTCGGAAGATTTTTGCTCGGAGTTCCTGCGGGACTTGTAGATCCCGAAGATAAGGACGGCGGTTCTCCGGTTATCACTACTGCAATCAGGGAAATCCACGAGGAGACGGGAATTGTTGTCGATGAATCAAGGGATGAAGTATATGTTATCAATCCGCTTTTGTTCAGCACTCCCGGAATGACGGATGAGAGCAATGCTCTTGTCGGAGTCGTTTTGAAGGGGCACGATCTGTCTGATCTTACGCAGTCGGGAGCTGAAGGGCAGGAGTGCTTTGACGGATTTGTTTTTGTTGATAAGGCTAAGGCAAAAGATCTTTTGAAAAAAGGAATGGATGACAGAGGACACTTCTATTCAGTATATACGTGGTCGGCACTGATGTATTTTGTAAGCGACATGTGGAAAGAACATAGATAACACTTTTTTAACAGAATAAAATTTTATTAAAATACCGATTATAAGCGAATTTGCTTGTGATCGGTATTATTTTTCGTAGATTATTACAAATACATATTGACGTAATGGTAACAAGAATGGTAACATAAGTATACTTGGAATGTTAATTTACAAGTAAAGTATAATTATCAATTTAGAAACAGGCTATCAGACACTTTATTCAAGGCATGCGATAGAGGGGGATGGATAGCAGGAGGTAATACAGATGGGTGTGTGCGAATATTGTGGAAAAGAACTTGCGGACGGAGAACTTTGTACATGTGCGCAAGCGCAGAATAAACGTGAAGCCAATGACGAGATAAGAAAAGTTTTCGATATGATGGATAAAAGAGAATTCGGAGAGGAAGAGCGTAAGGCTAAGCCTAAGAGAAAATCCACACGTGCCAAGAAGAGCGAAACATTTGCCGAGGAGATGAAGACATTTGAGGAATCATCAGAGGAAAAACTTGAAGAGAAGGCTGTGAAAAAGACAAGAGCAAAGGCTAAAGCAGAGCCGAAGGCTGAGATGAAAGCTGAAACAACAGAAGAAGCTTCTGAAGTAAAAGAAGAGACTGCCGAAGCAAAAGCTGAAGAGGCAATAGAAACAAAGGCTGAAGGATTAGTTAATACCAAGCCGGTATTCAGTGTTTTTTCAAATGCGGAAGTTAAGGAAGAACCTGCCAAGAAGGAAGTAAAGAGTAAAAAGGAGCGTTCTGCAAAGAAGCCTGAGGTTGATTTTGTTGCGATCAAAGAGGATGCATCTGAAGCATTTGCAAGATTTGTTGACTTGTTCAGCAAGCCTGTTACCAACGGTGCAACTTTTGCCGCAGGAAAGAATTTTACTTCCGCACTTATATTTATGGTTGCTCAGATTATATTCTCATCAATTTTTGTGGCTGTAGTTATTTGTAAGATAAACAATGAGATGCAGGAACAGGTATTTCCGTTCATGGATCTGTCAGGATATACATTTTCGGCAGGAGGATCTTTTATCCTTGCCATGTTGTTCTCTGCTTTGCTTGCGGTAGTATTTGCACTTCTTATGTTTGCCGCAGGAAGAGCAATGAATATTGATATCGAGTTTAAGGAAGCTGTTGCGATAGCGGGTATCAAGTCCGCATTTATGATACCTTGCATAATACTTGCAATATTCTTTACAATGATAAAAGCAATGCTTGGAATCGGCATCTATCTTATCTTTGGAATAGTGGTGCTCTGTATGGTATTTGGTATTGTATTTGAGAAATATAAGAGAAACAAGAACGCTATGCTGTATCTATACTCTGCAGTAATATTGATGTTCCTGATAATTCTTTTTGTTATCTATTCAAACTCAGTTAAATTGTACATTCCCGATGCATTCCTTAAGTAGTCCGCATGAATGTATAGTGGGAAATGTGCTTTTGCCATTCAAAGGGGCTGTGAAATAATCAGTTCATGAAAAAAGAGAAGTGATAGCTGGAAACAGCCAATTACTTCTCTTTTTTCATGGTAAAATATTACCATGATCAAACAAACCAATTCTTATTACTGATTAAAACAGCATTTTTACAATATAGCGGAGTCGGAGGGATTCGAACCCTCGTGCCCAAAAAGGACAAACGCATTTCGAGTGCGCCTCATTACGACCACTTTGATACGACTCCAGAACGTTTTACATTATACTTATTATACAGGCCTTCGTCAATCGGTATTAACTTGGCATTGGGAATATTATTTTGTATAATTAACGGTAGTATGCGATAAAAAATAGGAGGAGGCCTATTCATTATGATTAGAATCGGGATGTTGACCAGCGGTGGTGACTGTCAGGCTTTGAATGCTGCTATGAGAGGTGTTGTGAAATGCATCGCCAATAGCGGAGAAGAAGTTGAGTTCTACGGTTTTTTGAATGGCTACAAAGGGCTTATATACGGCGATTTTCGTATGCTTACTTCCAGGGATTTTTCGGGCATACTTACAAAAGGTGGCACAATACTCGGAAGTTCGAGAACACCTTTTAAGACGATCAAGGATCCGGATGAGAACGGACTTGATAAAGTTGAGGCAATGAAGCAGAACTATTACAAGTTAAAGCTGGATTGTCTCGTGATACTCGGAGGAAACGGTTCACAGAAGACTGCGAATCTTTTGAGCGAAGAAGGACTTAATATTGTTTCTCTTCCGAAGACTATCGACAACGATCTGTGGGGAACGGATATGACATTCGGCTTCCAGAGTGCGGTTGATATTGCGACGGGTGTAATTGATAACATCCATACTACGGCCGATTCGCACGGACGAGTATTTATCATTGAAGTAATGGGACATAAGGTAGGCTGGCTTACTCTTAACGCAGGAATTGCGGGCGGAGCGGATGTAGTCCTTATACCTGAGATTCCTTATGATATAGACAAGGTGTGCAATGCGATAAGAGCTCGTGATGAGCACGGCAGCAGATTTACCATTATCGCGGTTGCAGAGGGCGCGATTTCCAAGAAGGACGCCAAGCTTTCCAAGAAAGAATATAAAGAGAAGGTAGCAAACCGCAAATATCCTTCTGTTTCATATGAGATTGCCGATGCGATCCAGAAAAAGACCGGACACGAAGTAAGAGTTACCGTTCCCGGCCACATGCAAAGAGGTGGAGCGCCTGATCCTTATGACAGAGTTTTTGCATCGAGACTCGGTGCGGAAGCCGGCTGGCTTGTGCTTAAAAAGCAGTACGGATATATGGTGGCTTACAAGAACAGAGAGATAGTTAAGGTTCCGCTTAAGGAAATTGCGGGCAAGCTTAAATCTGTGGCACCTGATGCCGGAATAATCAAAGAGGCCAAGGCTTTGGGAGTTTGCTTCGGAGATTAAGCAATAAAAAAGTTTTGTTTGGAGCAATTATTTTAGATGAGTTATGTTGCATTATACAGAAAATTCAGACCACCTGTTTTTGAAGATGTAAAAGGACAGGATCATATAGTAACCACGCTGAAAAATCAGATCAAATCTGACAGAGTCGGACACGCTTACCTGTTTTGCGGAACACGCGGAACAGGTAAGACTTCTGTTGCCAAGATTCTGGCAAAAGCCGTAAATTGTGAACATCCGATAGACGGAAGCCCCTGCGGTGAATGCGAGATGTGCAGGGAAATTGCCGCCGGAAACAGCATGAATGTGATAGAAATCGATGCTGCATCGAACAACGGTGTTGATAATGTAAGAGAGATCATAGACGAAGTTTCTTATTCTCCGACAAAGGGAAAGCGCAAAGTGTACATCATAGACGAGGTTCACATGTTGTCTACGGGTGCTTTTAACGCGCTTTTGAAAACTCTGGAGGAACCTCCGTCATATGTAATGTTTATTCTGGCAACAACGGAAGTTCATAAGATTCCTATCACAATTCTTTCAAGATGTCAGAGATATGACTTCCACAGGATTACAGTGGACAGTATTGAGCAGCGTCTCAGAGAAGTTGTTGATTCGGAAGGAATCACGGTCGAGGAGAGGGCTCTCAGATATATTGCAAAGACTGCAGACGGATCTATGAGAGATTCTCTGAGTCTACTTGATCAGTGCGTTGCGTTTAATTATGGCGAAGAGCTTACCTACGATAAGGTGCTGAATGTGCTCGGAGCCGTTGACACTGAGGTGTTTAGCAAGCTCTTTTCCGCAATATATAGTCAGAACGCGGATGAAGCACTCAAGATATTGGCAGATGTAGTCGTTCAGGGACGAGAGCTTTCGCAGTTTGTAAATGATTTTGTCTGGTATCTGCGCAATCTTATGCTTATTCAGGCTTCGGATCAGATGGAAGATGTTGTTGATATTTCCACCGATAACCTGAAAGTGCTGAAGGAACAGGCAGAAGGCGTTGATGTAGACGTTCTTCTTAGATATATCAGAATTTTTTCCGAACTTTCTTCTCAGCTGCGCTTTGCTACGCAGAAGAGGGTACTTATAGAAATAACTCTTATCAAGATGTGTAAGCCGCAGATGGAGCCGGGTGAAGATTCGCTCGAGGACAGGCTTAGGATCCTGGAGAAGAATGCCGAAGAGAATTCGAAGCTGTTAAAGGGAATTCAGGGTGGACAGATCGCTGTTACAACGAGTGCTGCGGCCGCCTCCGGGAGTTCTGATATTGTAAGGGAAAAGAAGGTGCTGGACAGGGCTGTTCCCGATGATATAAAGCGAATTGTTTCGAATTGGCCGAGGGTTATCGCGGGAATGGAAAATCCCATGAAGACCTACCTGCAGAGAGCAAAGTTGAGTCTTGGAAACAACGAGGCACTGCAGATTGTTTTTGACAACAAGCAACTCGCCGATAAATATTCTTCGGGACAGTCGGCTGAGGATCTTCAAAATGTTCTTGATAATTCTATCGGCAAGCATGTGGCATTTGAGACGCGCTATGTTGAGCCACAGCAGACTTTTGAAGAAAACTTCGTAAATTTGCAAGCTATAAATTTTGATATAGTTACAGAAGATGAAGAAAAGGAGAACTAGAAATGGCTAAAAGAGGCGGTTTCCCCGGAGGCGGAATGCCCGGAAACATGAACAATCTTATGAAACAGGCGCAGAGAATGCAGCGTCAGATGGAGGAGAGTCAGAAAGAACTTGAGACCAAAGAATTCACTGCCAAATCCGGCGGCGGTGCTGTAGAGGCGACTGTATATGGAAATAAGACTTTAAAGAGCGTTGTTATATCACCTGATGCGGTTGATCCCGATGATGTTGAGATGCTTCAGGATATGATAGTTGCCGCAGTTAACGAGGCTATGAAGCAGGCTGACGAAGCAAGCGGAGCCATGATCGGCAAGATGACAGGCGGATTAGGCGGAGGATTTCCTTTCTGATGGATCTTTACAGCGGACATATTAATCGGCTGATAGATGAACTTGCTTCCCTGCCGGGAATAGGTGGCAAATCGGCGCAGAGGCTTGCTTTTTATATAATCAATCTCCCTAAGGACAGGGTAAAAAAGCTTGCCGATTCAATAACAAGTGCGAGAGAAAATGTGCATTACTGCAAAGTGTGCTGTACTCTTACCGATGAAGACATCTGCCCTATATGCGGTAATCAGAACAGAAATCACAAGATTATTATGGTTGTGGAAAATGCCAGAGATCTGGCGGCATATGAGAAAACCGGGAAGTACGAAGGGGTGTATCATGTACTGCATGGTGCGATTTCCCCGATGTTGGGAATTGGTCCGGGGGATATAAGACTGGCTGAGCTTATGCAGAGGCTTCAGACAGAAGATGTTGAGGAAGTTATTGTAGCGACCAATTCAAGTCTTGAAGGTGAAACAACAGCAATGTATATAAGTAAGCTGATCAAACCCACAGGCATTAAAGTTACGAGAATAGCCAGTGGTGTTCCTGTAGGCGGAGACTTGGAATATATTGATGAAGTTACTTTGCTCAGGGCTTTGGAAGGTAGAACAGAACTGTAATGTTCACGAATTATGGAGGTAATGTAAAAAATGGCAGTAAAAAAAGTGTTATTTGGAGAAACACCAAATAAGGAGCAGGTGTTTGAGTACCATATCTCAAACAAGAACAATGTTGAGGTTGTTGTTATCAACTTCGGAGTTACTATCAAGAATATTTTTGTACCTGATAAGGATGGAAAGGTTGTTGACGTTGTTCTTGGATATGACGATCTTGCCGGATATCTTGAGAACTCATGCTTCCTCGGATCGACTGTAGGACCTACAGCTAACAGAATCTGCGAAGCTAAGTACAAGATTGACGGAAAAGAATTCTCTCTTCCTGTTAATGATGGACCCAATAACCTTCACACAGATATGAATAATGGATTCCATAAGAGAGTATGGGATGCCGTAGAAGGTGATGACAGCGTTAAATTCACTCTTAAATCAGAGGATGGCGACCTTGGATTTGCTGGAAACAGAGTATTTGAAGTTACATATTCTCTTTCAGACGACAATTCATTGTCTATCCATTACAATGCAACAAGTGATGCAAATACACTTATCAATATGACAAATCACGCATACTTTAACTTGAACGGTCAGGGATCGATCCTTGATCATACACTTAAGCTTAATGCGTCACACTATACACCTGTAATCGATTCTGCAGCTATTCCTACAGGCGAGATTGCAAGTGTTGTCGGAACACCTTTTGATTTCCTTGCAGAGAAGACTATCGGAAAAGATATCAATGCAGATAACGAGCAGCTTAAGGCTGTTGGCGGATACGATCACAACTACGTTGTTGATAATGCTGACGGTTCTATCAATGAGATCGCTGTTCTTTCATCAGCTCAGACAGGTATCACAATGAAGTGCTTCACCGATCTTCCGGGTGTTCAGCTCTATGCAGGGAACTTCCTTAGCGGAGAAAATTGCAAGGGTGGAGTAAGCTATAAGAGCAGAGAAGGAGTGTGCCTTGAGACACAGTTCTATCCCAACTCTATCAATCAGGAAGGTTTCCCTAAGCCTGTTTTTGGC
Source organism: Butyrivibrio sp. AE2005 (assembly GCF_000686965.1). Taxonomy (NCBI): domain Bacteria; kingdom Bacillati; phylum Bacillota; class Clostridia; order Lachnospirales; family Lachnospiraceae; genus Butyrivibrio; species Butyrivibrio sp. AE2005. The sequence goes on along the minus strand of NZ_JMMD01000017.1, from coordinate 2,181 downwards.
CCTGATAAGGTTTATGATACAACAACAATCTATCAGTTCGTATAATTCTGATAAATTAGAAAAAAGCTTTTTGCGAAGCTGATATTATGGAGGTTTGTCTTGGCAGAAGTACGTGACTTTAGTACATATGCTGGTAAATTGAATAGCAGGAAAAAGAGCGGTGCATCTGACAGGCAGACCTCTTACAAAGAAAAAATCAGGAGCCACAAGCTTAAAGTTTTTATAAGAGCGGTGGTTCTTATCGTATTTTGTACGGTTATGATCTCGGTCATATACATAAGTTGGCGTGACAAGGTGTATTCTGAAGCGATTACGGTAAAAGGCGTGCCTATATCTATTGAAGACGATACTAAGATAGTAAGTCTCGGCGGACACATGGTGCGGTGCAGTAAGGACGGCGTGAGTTGCTATGATTCATCCGGAAAGGCACTTTGGACTCAGCCGTATCAGATGCAGAATCCAAAAGCAAGAACATGCGCCAATACCATAGCTATCGGAGATGATAACGGCCACGAGATCTATGTGGGCGATATCAACGGTCTGTTGGGAAAAGTGGATATAAACATGCCTATGAGAGATTTTTGCGTGTCATCGCAGGGTGTGGTTGCTGCGGTTCTTGACGGAGAAGATGTTGCCTGGATATATCTTTACAGCGCGCAAGGTGAAGAACTTGCCAGATTCAGAACAACAATGAAAGATTATGGATATCCGCAGAAGATCAGTATTTCTCCGAACGGTCAGCTTGTGTGCGTATCGTACCTCGGACCTGAAGATGGAAATATAATATCGAAAGTTGCTTTTTATAATTTTGGCGATGTTGGAAAAAATGTAGAAGATAATCTGGTCAGCTCTTACAATTATAATAATTCCGTTGCTCCTTTTGTTCAGTTTTTTGACTCTGATAGGTCATTTTCAGTTTCCAATGACAAGATCATGTTCTATTCAGGATCGCAGAAACCTGAGAAGCAGGCGGAGGAAACAATAGAGAACGATGAAATAAGATCTGTGCGTTACAGTGATTCTTATGTCGGACTTGTGTTTGCTGAAGGTTCCGATAAGGGAGCATACAGGCTTGAAGTGTATAACACGGCGGGAAATCACGTGTTGACCACATATTATGATATCGACGGCGCGGATATTATTTTTAGTAATAAGCAGATTGTTATCTATAATCAAAATGATTATCTGATAAAAGATATGAACGGAAGAGTCAAGTATCAGGGAACATTTGAAGAACCGGTAAGGACAATGATACCTACAGGTTCAAAGAGTAATTTCATTTTGGCAACAAGAGAAAGCATTGATACATTGGTACTTAAGTGAGTTTATATTGTTGTGCTTGTATTAAGAAGCACGGACAGAGGATTATTATGAGTATAGACATTTCACAGATTGTAATTACAGTTGCGGTAGTCTGTATTATTTTATGGAGAATATCATACGGATCAAATATTGGCCTGGTTGCGGAAGCGGCAGGCTTAATTGCTGTCTTGGCGACATTTGCATCGGTGTATTTTATTATGGGCATAATGGAAAATGTCCTGGATAAGAGCTTTGGAGGCATAATTCCAAAGATTGGATATCTGATTGTGGCGTTCGTTGTTTACAGAGTAATGACCGCGATCGGGGAAAACCTTCGGAAAATGAAGGAAATACCTGTGCTGGGAAGCTTTGACAGGATTCTTGGAGCGGTGCTTGGATTGATTGAAGCAATTGCGATTTTATACCTGATAGAATACATTACTGATATAAAACTCTTGACAACCCTCCAGGCCGCATGGGGAGAGACTTTTGGGAGTTTTAAAGACCAATTTTTAAAAAGTTTTATAAAATAATCAAAAAATTTTAAAAAAGGTGTTGACACGGCCTATACCCTGTGATATTCTAAGTAAGCTGTCGCTGAGGACAGCGCAAACAAAGCACTTTGACAAATAAACAGTAATGCAACCCTGAAAGATTCCAAGAGAATAATTCAGAAAAATGTAAATTAACGGACAGAACGAAAAGCCAAGCTTAAGTTCTTAGCCGGATTAAACTTTTAAACGTGAGAGTTCGATCCTGGCTCAGGATGAACGCTGGCGGCGTGCCTAACACATGCAAGTCGAACGGAGATTTAACGCTGATGAAGCTTCGGCAGATTCTTGTTAAATCTTAGTGGCGGACGGGTGAGTAACGCGTGGG